>JAUQXC010000778.1 GCA_030834825.1 Thermoflexales bacterium | reverse complement strand
ACGACAGCCTGGATCTGATCGGCCGGCGCATGCCGATCAGTGTCGGGATTGCGGGCGAAGTGGTACGCAGCGGGCAGTCGGCGTGGGTCCACGACAGCGCCGGGCAGGCGCGCATTCACAGGGATATCGATCAGGCCATCGGCTTCCACACCCAATCGCTCTTAGCAGTTCCGCTCAACCTGCATGGCGAGATCATCGGGGTGATGGAGGCCGTGCACACGCAGCCCGGAGCCTTCAGTGCCGACGACCTGCGTCTATTGGAAGCGGCGGCGACCTGGGCCACGGTCGCCATCACCAATGCCCGGATCTTTGAGGCTGAGCGCCGTCGGGTCCAGGAGCAAGCCGCGCTACTCGAAATTACCCAGATGGCCTTGTCTTCGTTCGAGTTTACCTCCCCGGTGTTGAAGCACATTGCGCGGCGCATTGCTCAGGCCTGCCACGCCTCTCAATGTTTACTCGTCTTACTGGAAGAGCAAGCCAGCGCTGTCCGGCCCGTGGTGGCCCAGTATGCCGATGGACATGAAGATCAAGACATCCAACAAGTGCTGCAGATTATCGCAGCCGAACGGTTGGATACATTGCCGGCGCTACGCACGCTTATGCACGAACGGCGACCACATCTCTTCAAGGACGTCCACCAGGCCAGCTTGCTGCCAGAAGAATGGTGGCGCCTGTTGGGAATACAGCAAGCGTTGGCCGTGCCACTGCTCAGCCAGGCGGATGCGATCGGCCTGATGGTCTTAGCTTACGAGGCCGATCAGGCGGTCGGCGACAATTATTTTGATCTGGCCTTGACCATCGGCGCGCAGATCGCGATCGCCTTCGCCAATATGTACCTGTATGCCGATTTGCAGCGCGCGCTGCAGCATGAGCGGGACGCGCGCGCACAAGTGGTGCAGGCCGAGAAGCTGGCCGCCATCGGCCGGCTGGCTGCCTCCGTCGCGCACGAATTGAACAACCCGCTGCAAGCGATCCAAAACTCGCTCTATCTGGTACGTCAGGATAGTGTACTGGATAAACAAGCTCAGGACGATCTGGATGTCGCCTTGACGGAAAGCCGGCGCATGGCGGATCTGATCGAGCGCATGCGCGAAACGTATCGCCCCCCTACCACCACCGAGTTTCGCCCCGAATCGCTCAACGTGTTGATCGCCGAGGTGGAAAAACTCATCAGCACGCATCTGCGGCATAACGAGGTCACCTTCGCGTTTCAACCCGAACCGCAGTTGCCGCTGGCGTTGTGCCTGCGCGATCAGATGAAACAAGTTATCCTTAACTTGAGTCTGAATGCGGTCGAAGCCATGCCCAACGGCGGCCGCTTGACGATTAGTACCGCCCTGGCCCCTGAGACGAACGGCCTCTGGCTGACGTTCACCGATACCGGACAGGGCATCGCTCCCAAGGATTTGCCCAACATCTTCGATCCCTTCTTCACCCGAAAGACCGGAGGGACCGGGTTGGGGCTGGCCATCAGTTACGACATCATTCAACATCATCACGGCCGGATTGAGGTGGCAAGCGAACAAGGTCGGGGGACGACCTTTCGGATTTGGCTACCGGCAAAAGGAACCTGAACATGGCGACTGAAGAACCGGCAATGGATCGGCAACCGGCAAACGCTGAGCTGCCGGCGAGCCTCGGACCGTATCGACGAGTTCTGGTTGTCGACGACGAAGCGAACCTGCGGCAAACATTTGCGCGCATCCTGCACCAAATGGGTTGTGAAGTGACCACGGCGTCAGACGGGGCGGAAGCATTGCAGCGCCTGGAGGTCGCACCCTACGACCTGGTCTATCTCGACATCCGCTTACCGGGGATGGATGGTCTGCAAGTGCTGCGCCAGATTCACGATCGCTATACTCAGCTCGCCGTCGTCCTGCTGACGGCCTATGCCTCGATCAAATCGGCCGTGGAGGCGGTGCGGCTCGGTGCGACGGACTATCTGATCAAACCGATCACGCCTGAGGCGTTGATGACCCGCACACGCTCCATCCTGGCCGATCAGGCGGTTCAACGCCGCCGCCGTGAAATCCAGCAACAAATCGACGCGCTGCAAGTTGAACTTAAAACGCTGGATCAAGATCCTCAGGCCACCGCGACCTTCGTGTCCCCCACGGACGATCGCTTTCTAAAACGCGGCACGCTGCTCTTCGATCTGCACACCCGGCGGGCGACGTGTGTCGATCGGATTTTGACCCTGCCGCCAACTGCGTTCGATTATCTCGTCGTGTTGGCGCGCCATGCGCCGGATGTTGTCCCCTATCAAACGTTGGTCGTCGAGGCCCAGGGGTACCAGACGGATCTGCGCCAGGCACAGGAATTAACCAAATGGCACATTCACATGCTGCGCGAGGCGTTAGAGCGCGAATCAGCGGGAGCGTGCCACCTCCTGACTGTGCGGGGAACCGGCTACCGCCTGGTGGTGGATTGACCCGCATTTCCGGTTTGCAATCCTTCTGCAAGCATTTCGTAACCAACCTTTCCCAACAAATCCCTCACAAGCCTTCCCTCCAGTTCAGCCAAATGACTTCATAATGGAAGCATGGTTGATCCCATTTCACCCTCACCCCAGGTTCAAGCCCGTATTTTGATCGTTGACGATCATCCCAATACCGGCTTCACGCTGGCCCGGATTCTCGAAGGGACTCATCCGTCTGTCGAAATTCTCACCGCTCTCAACGGGCAGGAGGCGCTGGCGATCGTCGGCGAGGGTGTTGATGTGTTGATCGTCGATTATCTGATGCCGGACATGACCGGCTCGGAACTGATCGAACTCAGCCAGCGGGTTCAAGTCGATGATTATTTGGTGAAACCCGTCCACCCGAAACAGATTCGCGGCCTGGTCGACAAGATTTTCAAGGGTCTCCGCGCCGGAACCATTCCCGTGATCTCAGCCGAGAATTATATCCAGATCAATTACAAGGCTGCTCAAGCGCAAGGCCTCACTGCACCCGAAGGTCTGCTGAGGCAGGCCCACGAAGTTATTCGTTAGCTCTATCGAGACAGGTAAAGCGAGACACAGTTTATCAAAGGAAAATAACAGGAGAATACGATGAACAGCAAGCACAATCGTAAAAGCGGAGTTCGCACTGTATGGCTGATCCTCGTAGGGGGAATCATACTCAGCCTGCTGCTGAGCGGCTGTGGTGGAGCTCAGCAGCCCAAGGTCTACCACGTCGGTATTTTAACTTACGGGACAAGTTTTACGGCTATCGGCGCTGGTTTCAAGGCCAAAATGGCCGCATTAGGATACACCGAGGGTCAGAACATCGTCTATAACACACAAACCGCGGCTGCGAACGCGGACTCGGCCGAGGAATTACGCTTGGCCAAGATACTGGTCGATGCAAAGGTTGACTTGATCGTGGCGTTTCCCGCTCCCTCGACTGTAGCCGCCAGTGCTGCCACCCAAGGGACAAATATTCCTGTGGTGTTTGCTTACTACCAAATAGAAGGCAGTAACCTGATCAAGAGCGTACGTGAACCGGGTGGGAACATGACGGGGGTGCGCTACCCTGGCTCGGAATTGATGAGCCGGCGATTAGATCTCTTGCTCGAGATGGCGCCCCAGGTCAAACGCGCCTGGATAGGCTATGACAAGAATGGCCCGAATACGGCCGTAGCGCTTGAGGCATTGCGGCAGTCAGCGGCGCAAGCGGGGATAACGCTGGTGGAAGTGCCGGCCACAGCCATGGACGAACTCGCGGCCGATCTCGCGGCGCGCGCTAAATCGGCTGACATTGGCCTGGATGCCATTATCTGCATGCCCGACAATTTTAGTACTGCGCCGGATAATTTTGCAGTGTTGAGCAAATTTGCGACGGAACACAATTTGCCGTTGGCGGGCGGCGTTGCCAGCCAAGTGGAACAGGGCGCACTTTTTCTTACTGGCACCGACGCCACCAAGGTGGGCGAACTTGTGGCACCGGTGGTCATAAAAGTTCTCAAAGGAACCCCGGCCGGCACTCTCCCGGTGGTCACCCCTGATCAAACTCTAGTGATCAATTACAAGGTCGCTCAGCAGTTGGGGTTGACTATACCAGATGGGTTACTGCGGCAGGCGAACAAGATCATTCGCTAATACGAGTGAGATGATGACGGGCAGTCACGACGTGAGATGTAAAACGTCTCGGAGAAGAGGCCCAGCCCGCTTAGTGACTGGCAGATTGTAGGGGAAAGAGCCAGCTCGGAAACAAGCCGGCGTCCCACTCAGACGCACAATTAGAGTGAGTGAAATGATGAAGACCCAGACCAAGAAAACCATATCCTTACCGCAGCTTGACCGCGACTCTGGCCCTTGCCTTTCTAGTCTTAAGTGTGGTGGTGCTCCTGATCTCCAATGCGTTGCAGGTGTTCTCGAGCATCACCACTCAATAGCAGGTCGTCGCCGGCAAACTGCAACTGATCGCTCAGGCGGCCAGCCAACCGGTCAGTAGTTTCATTCGCGATAAATGCAGTATATCAGTTCGGTTTACATCGACTCGGTCACCAGTGAACCATTGATTTTTGTCGCACTTCCGGCGACGGATGCCTTTGGGGATCTTCAAGGGACTTTGGCCGCCGAAGTCAACTTGAAGTTCATGTGGGATGTGGTGGACCAGCTGCAGGTGGGCGAAACAGGCCTCGCTTATGTGGTCGATGAACAAGGGAATCTGATCGCTTTCAGCGATACGGCCCGGGTTTTGACGGGCGAGAATATGCAGAATTTACAGGAAGTCAGGGAGTTTGTCGACGATCCCACCTCAACAGATGTTGGTGTTGAGGTGGCCACCGGAATTTTAGGAACAACCGTGGTGGGAACCTATGCGCCGTTGGGCGCGCCGGGCGGAATGCTTTGTGTAAAGTAAGTGACTAACATTTCCGCCGTGCAAGCCTTCTGCAAGCATTTCGTAACCAACCTTTCCCAACAAATCCCTCACAAGCCTTCCCCCCAGTTCAGCCAAATGACTTCATAATGGAAGCATGGTTGATCCCATTTCACCCTCATCCCAGGTTCAAGCCCGTATTTTGATCGTTGACGATCATCCCAATACCGGCTTCACGCTGGCCCGCATTCTCGAAGGGATTCGTCCGCCGGTCGAGATTCTCATCGCGCTCAATGGGCAGGAGGCGCTGGCCAGCGTCGGCGCGGGGGTGGACATTCTGATCGTCGATTATCTGATGCCGGACATGACCGGCTTGGAACTGATCGAGCAACTGCGCGCTTTGCCGATCCGCCGACCGGCGCGCACCATTCTCATCTCCGCCCACTACAGCGCCGAACTGGTCGAACTCAGCCAGCGGGTTCAAGTCGATGATTATTTGGTGAAGCCGGTATACCCGAAACAGATTCGTGGCCTGGTCGAGGGCGTCCTGTGCGACTTACAGAGCGGCAAAGTGAAGGTCGCCACGAATGAAAGTCCAGCCGATCAGGGGCCGTCAGAACTGAATGACGCAGCGCTTGAGCAGATCGACGTTCACGAAGAATAAAGGACAGACTATGCTCGCTACAAATCCACAACCCCACCCAACCTCTGGGAATGAACGCCGTCGCCGTGCCGGACGACTGCAAATCCGGATCACTGCGCTGATCGTCGCCATCCTGGTTCCGATCCTGGCGATCTTTACCTGGTATGACGTGAGCTCCCAGCAGCAAAGATATGAGGAGCTGATCCTGGATAAAGCCGAATCGCTGTCAACCGCTGGAGCCAAAACCATTGGGTACCTGTTTGAGCAGGCGATTGCCTCAGGGGAGCTGACCCGCGACCAGGTGTTTGATACGCAGTATGTTCCCTATTGGTCCTTTGACCCAACGAAGTACCCCGAGGCCACGGAGGATCCGGCGACGTTAACGAAGTACCACACAGCGTATGACAGTTACACTGATGCCCGTTGGCAAGCTCTAATCGACTCCTTTCTCAAGAGCCAGGAATTCATCTACACCGTTCCGCTCGATGTGAATGGCTACATCCCCACTCACAACACGCGCTGGTCGTCTTGGGATGGTAGCCCGGCCAACGACCGCTCAAAACGCCTCTTCAATGATCCCGTCGGAATCACAGCGGTACGTAACACACAGCCCGTGCTGCAGCAGATCTACTTTCGCCCGGGCACGGGTGAAACACTCTGGGACGTCTCGTCGCCCATCTACGTGAACGGTGAACATTGGGGCGGGTTCCGCGTGGGCGTGGAGTTAACACAAAATCAGGCCCGCGTGACCAGTGCCTTGTGGGGCACGATCGTTGCCATGCTGTTCGTGGTGGTCATCCTCACTGTGTTTGCCTGGGGTATTGGACGGTACATTGCTGTGCCGATCGCACGTCTGACCACAGCCGCCACCGAAGCAGCCGGCGGTCAGTTGGATCAACAAGTCGTCATTCCCAATCGCGATGAAATCACCGTTCTGGCGCAGGCCTTCAACAGCATGACCTCACAATTGCGCAGCCATGTCAGTGGCCTGGAACAGCGCGTCGCTGACCGCACCCGCGCGTTAGCCACCAGCATCGAGGTCAGTCGCCGCTTGTCGAAGATTCTCGATCGGGAGCAGCTCGTCCGCGAAGTAGTTGAGCAGATGCAATCGGCGTTCGGTTACTATCACACTCAGATCTACCTGGTCAACCCCGGCGATCAATCCCTAAGCATGGCCAGCGGGACGGGGGAAGCGGGTGCAACTTTGATGGCGCGCGGCCATAGCCTGCCTAAGGGCAAGGGCCTGGTGGGTCGTGCGGCTGAGACCAACGCCATTGTGCTCGTGTCCGACACCGCGGCCAATGCGGAATGGCTGCCTAATCCGCTCCTGCCTGAAACCAAATCCGAGCTGGCGGTCCCCATCGCACTGGGTGATGAAGTGATCGGCGTGCTCGACGTGCAGCACAACATTGCCGGCGGCCTGACCCAGAACGACGCCGATTTGATTCAATCGGTGGCGAACCAGGTCGCGATTGCTTTGCAGAACTCGCGTTCGTACGCCGAGGCGCAGCGCCGGGCAGAGCGGGAAACGCTCATTAACACCATCGTCCAGCAGATCCAGAGCACGACCACGATCGAGAGTGCGCTGCAGATCGGTGTCCGTGAATTGGGACGGGCGCTGGGTGCACAGCGTACAAGTGTGCGGCTGCACACTTCCGACTCCACGGATGGTCAGAAGTCGAATGGGGAACCATGAATCTAGCTAGAGCAAATCGCTAGGCGCTACCTAAACCCTTAGCGAAGTCAGAAAGGAAAAATCATGTTAGGCAAAAATCGTTCTCACAACAAAACTCGCACAGGCTGGTATTTCCTCTTGTTGATTGTGGTGACCGCCCTGCTGCTGAGCGGCTGCGGTAGTGCCAAGCCCAAAACCTTTACCATCGGCGTGATTAATCTTTCGCCAAGCCTGGATGATACTTTTACGGGTTTTAAGCAAGGCATGACCGAGTTGGGCTACAGCGAAGGTGAAAACATCACCTATCTCTACGCGGGAGCAGCCGGCAGTATCGATAAACTTGACGGAATGGCGCAGGATTTGGTGAAAGCCAAGGTTGACTTGATTCTATCCATCACCACTCCTGCGAGCTTGGCGACAAAGAAGGCCACGGCTGACAATAATATACCTGTGGTCTTTGTACCTTTGACCGACCCGGTAGGAGCCGGCGTGGTCAATAGCCTTGCTCAGCCAGGCGGCAACATGACAGGCGTGACCTTTGGCCCCCAGGAGGCACAGCGCCTCGCTTGGTTAACAAAAATAGCCCCGACAGTTAAACGCGTCTATATCATCTATAACCCCAAAGACAGTGGTGTCCAACTGGCCTTGAAGACTGCAAAAGCAACTGCCGCCAAACTGGGGCTTGAAATCATCTCGCAAGAAGCATCCAACCCTGATGAAATTGCAGTGGCACTGACCAATTTCCCCGAGAACGTTGATGCTCTCTACATGCTACCGGATAGCCAGACTGAAATAAAACTGGCAGATATTTTGGCATTTGCCAACACTCATAACCTGCCTACCTCCGTGTCCAATGTTGAGCGGGTCAAAGATGGCCCGCTATACAGCTATGCGATGAAACAAATTTCGGGGGGCCAACAAGCAGCTCGTCTGGCCGATCAAATCCTGAAAGGTATCAAGCCAGCTGACCTGCCGGTAGAAACGGCCGAGTTCTTTTTAGCGATCAACCTGAAGACGGCGCAGGACATCGGCCTTACTATTTCGGACGATATCCTAAGCCAGGCAGAAACGATCTATCGCTAGATCTCTGTCTTGGCAGTAATTCTGAAGGCGATTGAAACCTTCAGGGTCTGGGCTGCTCAGAAAGGTATACGATATGCGCAACAGTATTCGTGGGCGATTAATCCTAGTCTTCATCGGTCTGGCGGTTGTTCCCTTGTTGGTGGTTGGGATCATCCTGGCCTTGCAAAGCTTTTCCTCGCTGCAGCAGCAGGCCCTCAATTTACAGCAGGAAGCGGCCAAGCGCGTGAACAGTCAGGTGGTGGCGTTTTTCCAGGAGCTGGAAAGTGAGCTGCGTTTCACCGTTCAGACACAGGGGCTGGATAACAGCGCCTTATCTGATTTGCTCGCTTACCAACCTGCTTTTGATGAGCTTCACCTGCTCAACCGCCAGGGACGGGAACAGGTTGGCGTCTACCGCACCGGTCTCGCTTCTGCTACCCCGGTGGATCGCTCAAACGCCGATGAGTTTATGATTCCCAAAAGCACCGGCCAAGTTTATTATGGCCCCGTGCTGTACGACCAGGCTACTAATGAACCGCTCATGACGATTGCCATCCCCGTGGTCAATTTGCGCACCGGTTCGGTAGACAATGTGCTTGTCGCTGTTACCCGTATCAAGAAAGTCTGGGATCTCATCGCAGGAATTCAGGTCAGCCAGGGTCAAAGCATCTACATCGTAGACGCCCAGGGGAAAGTGGTGGCCCATCGCAATCCTTCGATCGTTTTGCGGGATACCAGTTTTATTGTGCCCAAGCAGAATGGTATTCAGTCTGGCTTAAATGGTGAAAGCGTTGTCCTGACTTTTGATACGATGAGCCTGGGTCAACAACAACTGAGTATCGTTGCCGAGCAAACCCTTTCGGAAGCATTGGCTCCGGCTATCAATATCGTGTTCATCACTTTGTTCCTGCTAGTGGCGGCGACAGGCATCGCCATCACGTTAGGCCTGCGAACGGTGCGCCAGATCGTCCAGCCCATCCAGTCGATGGCCACAGTCGCCCAAGCGATCAGCGCTGGCGATCTGTCGCAGCAGGTAAAGATTACCAGCCAGGACGAACTGGGCGTGCTGGGGAATGCATTCAACCACATGACCGCCCAATTGCGTGAGCTGATCGGTTCACTGGAACAGCGTGTGGCTGAACGCACGCGCGCACTGGCCACCAGCACCGAGGTCAGCCGTCGGCTGTCCACCATTCTCGATCGCGACCAGCTGGTGCGCGAAGTGGTCGAGCAGATGCAGTCGGCCTTCGGCTATTATCACACGCAAATCTACTTGGCCGACCCCGGCAGCCAATCGCTGATCATGGCTGGCGGGACCGGCGAAGCCGGAGCAGCCATGATCGCACGCGGCCATAATATTCCTCGAGGCAAAGGCCTGGTTGGCCGGGCCGCTGAGAGCAACGCCATCGTGCTCGTGTCTGACACTGCGGCCAACTCGGAATGGCTGCCTAATCCGCTCCTGCCCGAAACCAAGTCAGAACTGGCCGTGCCGATCACCCTGGGCGATCAAGTGATCGGCGTGCTCGATGTGCAGCACAATATTACCGGCGGTCTGACCCAGAACGACGCTGACTTGATTCAGTCGGTGGCGAACCAGGTGGCGATTGCGTTGCAGAACTCGCTGTCGTATGCAGAGGTGCAGCGTCGGGCAGAACAGGAGACGCGCATCAACACGATTGCGCAACAGATCCAGAGCACGACAACGATTGAGAGCGTCCTGCAGATCGCCGCACGGGAATTAGGACGAGCGCTGGGGGCGCGGCGCACGAGCGTACAGCTGAACACGACCCAACCTGGGAACGGTCAGAAGTAGACCGCAGATAGTCGAGGCAATGCAGATGGCTCTCAAAATCGCGATCAGCAGTCAAAAAGGTGGCGTCGCCAAGACCACGACCAGTCTCTCGTTAGGCGCTTGTCTGGCAGAACAGGGCCGGCGGGTCCTCTTGGTCGACCTCGATCCCCAGGCCAATCTGACTCAGTCGCTGGGTGTCAATCCTGAGCAGATGCGACGCACGATCGGTGACGTACTGCTCGATCAGGCCACCCTGCTGTCGGCCAGTCGGGAAAGCTCCGTGTTCAACCTCGATCTGGTGCCGGCCAATGCGGGCCTGCTCGTCTTGGACAAAATCCTGTACGGTCGGCCGGGCTACGAGTATCGCTTGCAGACCCAGGTGCAGCCGAGAAACGGCGAAGACTACGATGTGATCATCTTCGACTGCCCACCGTCCTTAGGCACATTGACCTTGAACGCCCTGACCGCGGCGGACATATTGATCATCCCAGTGCCGGCCGAATATTACGCGGTGCGTTCGTTGCAAAAATATCTCCAGCTCATCCAACTCGTCCACTGCAAGAGCAATCCGAAGCTCACGTATCGCTTGCTGGTGACGATGTTCGATCGGCGCAACCGCATCGGGGAGATCATTCTGAAACAGCTCAGACGAGATTATCGCAACACGTTATTCGACACACTCATTCCGATAGATGTCAAATTGCGCGAAAGCCCTATTTTCTGCCAGCCGATCACGCAATATGCGCCCCAGACACGCGGCGCTGAAGGATATCGCGCCCTAGCAACGGAGTTGATGACCCATGGCTAACCGTGACGAATTGCAAAACCGGCTGGAGGAATTGTTTTCGCCTCCGCCTCAGACAAAACCGGCGACGCCGCCCGCAGAGCCGGAAGCACCAGACCTGCCGGGCGGGGCCTTGTCTGCAGACGATCAGACCCTGAGCGTTTCAGCTATGGCGAGTAGCGCCACAGAAGAACCGGCGCGATTTGTTTCAAGCCCGGCCATTCAAGCAAGTGAAACCGCTGAGAAGGTTACGGACACAGCGGAGCCGATCACAGTATCCGGGGGGCAAAGTAGTGGATCGCCGGATAGGCCTGCCAGACAGATCGACCTCGTATCCCAACAACCAGGCGTGGAAAGCCGATCACCAAAGTTATTCTCCTCCTCGCTTGAGACGGCCAGTCCGGCAAACGCTAGCTTCTTTTGGCGGCATGCAGTCAGTCTGCGCCTGCGCTTGTCCTTCATGGTCCTGCTCGCCATGCTGGCTGTGTTTTTCGTGGTAGCGGCGGCCACTCAGTTTCAGGCACGCGATGTTTTGACCCAAACCGCTAAAGAGAAACTTGAGTCGAACACAACCGCTGTGCTGGACAACGTGCAGACCTGGCTGGATCTGAATGTGAAAGCGCTGCAGGCGCTGGCCAGTCAACCGGCTATTGTCAGTATGGACCCGCAGCAGCAGAAGCCCTATCTCGAAAACATGGCGCGGGCCTTCACCGATATGTACCTGGTGAGCACCACAGATCTCAACGGGTTAAATGTAGCGCGCAGCGACCAGGAAGCGGCCAAGGAGTATCAGAGCCGTGAGTGGTTCCAGGGACCCAGGAATGGTGAGCCGCTCACAGTTCAAATCGTCATCGGCCAAACCTCCAACCGACCGGCACTGGTGGCCGGCGTGCCCATCCTGCAGGAA
>JAUQXC010000777.1 GCA_030834825.1 Thermoflexales bacterium | reverse complement strand
TCTGTCCGATAGTGTGAGTGTGAAAGAGGTGATAACGGCTACCACCGCCCTCGATCTTGAGCAGGGTGGATGGCGTGTGTCGCCGACTGCCAATCTGGCTGAAAGCGACATCGTCGTCGCGCAGTTCGCCGATGGGACGGTACTCAGCCGCACGGTTGATCCGCTGACTATCAACGTCGATCCGATCAACGATCAGCTGACCGGCCAGGCCCAACCGGGCGCGCTGATTGTCGGCACGGTCGATGACTTAACGACGGTCGGTTGGCGCACAAAGTCGTTGACCACCACGGCCAATGGGAGCGGGGCTTATACACTCGATTTCAGCAGCATTGCCGACATCATGCCCGGTCAATGGGGCGGCGTGTACGTGCCCGACGCCGAGGGCGACGACCTGAACCTCTACAACAACTCGCCGGCGATTGAAGTTGATCAGACCTGGAATGAGGTCAGCGGCAATGGCAACTTTGCGCCGATGGCGTCCACTGACCAACCGGTGACCCTGACGATCTATTCCAACGTATCCGGTACCGAGTCGAGCTATGTGAGCAGCTTGACCCCGTACAACGAATATGCCTTCACCCGCGAGAATGGTTTTGCGCCGGACATTGAGTCTGGCGATGTGATCACCGTGGAGAATGGTGGCTGGTTGGGTGTGGTCAACGTCATGCCGCTGACGGTGCAAGTCGATCCCGATCTTGATCAGTTCACCGGGACGGTTGTCCAGCCTACACAGCGGGTGGAACTATCGGGCAACTATAATCAACCCCAGTTATACCCAGCCAACGGGCAGTTCGCGCTGCTGGGCACGGCCAACGGTTCTTTTACTTTGACGCCTGCCGGCTTCGATGTGCGCGGCGATTTAGTGTACAACGTGGCCCATCGCACCCCGGAAGATTATCTGGAACGCATTTCGCGTGGCACGGATGTGCTGGGGGCGGTCATTCCGTGGAATGCTCATGGTGGCGTGATTAATCCGCCTGGCACAGCCTATACCGTCACACTCTATGCTGGCAGCTGGACCTTCAAGGCCCAGTTAACCGGTGAATCAGAGCAGTCGGCGGGGAATATCTGGCAGGACTTTTGGAGCACGGGCCAGCAGATCGAGCCGGGCGATCACTTGCAGCTACAATCGGCGGCGGGCTTCAGCTACACGGTGGAAATTCCGGCCATCACCATCAATCCTGATCCTGCCACAAACACCATCTCTGGCTATGGACCGGCGAATGCACTGCTTTTGGTCAGCGTCGATAACCAGGGACAAGGCTATGTGCCCACCGCGGGTGACGGTCGATTTGCGGTTGCGATTGATCAGCTCCAGGAATTCTGGGGCGATGGCAGCCTGGAGTGGGGCGAAAACGTCTGGGTCAACTATTACGATGAGAATAATACCTGGATCGTGGATGTGTTCAACTGGCCGCAGATTTTTGTGCGGTACCAGATGGACACCGCGAACGACATTTTTGGTTTCAACGCTTTTCCGGGCAGCACGATTTACTTCACCATCACTCACCCCATTAATGGGATCATTGCCACCGGCTCCACGCCTGCCGGTTCTGGGGGGCAAGGGCCGGCCAGCTATCAGCTCGATTTTCCCCCAAACGCGCTCGCCCCTGGCAATACCGTTACAGTGAATTTTGGCAACGGCTACATGGACGCCGTGACGGTGGTCGCTGTCACCGGTTATGCCGACCCGGCGGCGAACATGATCACTGGAACAGCGCCCGCGAATAGCCAGCTGAGCGCCTTTGCCCAAGATCGCTTCGGGGGTCAATCGGATTCCATCAACAACATCCAGGTGGACGCCACGGGTGTTTACACCGCCGACTTCAACACAGTGGGCTGGGATATCCAATACGGCGACACTTTCCATGTCTATTATCCTGCGCCGCATGGCCACAATGTGGAATATGCGTTCTGGCTGCCTGCGCCCGATGTCAGCGTGAATAAGTGGAATCCCAGTGGTGGTTATGCGCGGCCCGGCGGTGTCATGGCCTATGCCATCGAATACAGCAACTGGGGCAATGGCGACGCCGAAAATACGATCATCACCGACACGCTGCCGCTGTACACCACCTATGCGGGCGATAACAGCGGTGTCACCCATGAGATCGGCGCCGACGGCGTGATCACGTGGAACCTGGGAACGCTGCCGCCCAATACCGATCGCTACTTCATGGTGACGTTGGATGTGTCACCCAGCGCACCCATCGGCTGGGAGAGTATTCCTGAGAATTGTGCGAGCATCACCACCACCAGTTTCGGTGATTCCAATTCCGGGAATGATATATCGTGCAGCGGGCCGGTCGGCGTGCAGAATGACGAGGTTGAGATCAGTGTCGACAAGTGGCCCAACCCGAACGATCCCGCGCCGGGTGAAGAGTTCGAGTACACCTTGCGGGTCTGCAACAATCGCGGCGCGGCGGTCGGGCCGATCTGGCTGACCGACACGCTGCCGCTCTACACGACGCTCATCAGCTGGTGGCCGGACAATCAGCAGAACAATTACTGGACTGAAGTGATCACCACGGGCGGCCAGCTGGCGTTGTACGCGCCGGGCTTGTCGGGCAACATGTGCGATCACGTGCGTGTGCGACTGCACGTCGCTGCGGGCGTGCCGGCCTTTACGACGCTGACCAATGTGATTGTGGCTGTCGTCGAGGGCGATGTCGATCTCAACAACAATCAGCGCACCAATACGATTCGCACCAGCCCGCCGCGCTACGACCTGAATCTGAACAAGAACACCAACAGTGGCGTGCTGGTTCCCGGCGGCTGGATCAACTATCACATCAGTTACAACAATCAAGGCAACAGCCCCGTTCACGCCTGGGTGACCGATACGCTGCCCACCGGCACGACGTATCAACCCAACAGCGCACGCGAGCAGAACGGCGGTCCGCCATTCCCGCCTGCGCTTATCGACGGTCAAACCGTCGTCTGGGATTTGGGAACGATCGGGGTGGGTCAAGGCTACGGCTTCGACTTCTCGATCGACATCAACGGCGCGCTGATGCCCGGCACGGTTCTGACCAACTGCGCCACGATCGGGCTGCCTGCGCCCGATGATACGCCGTGGGACAACACCGGCTGCGTCGCTGAGACCATCAACGATCACGGCCCCAACCTGCGCGTGATCAAACGGAGTGTCTGGGAGAACAACTATCAACAGTTGCGCTACGACGCGCAATTTCAGAACATCGGCGATCAACAGCTTGATCATGTCTGGTTGACCGACACGCTGCCAGCCGCAACGACGTTTGGCTGGTTGAACCTGGGTTTTGATTGGAACAGGGTGGAATCCAATAATCAAAGCCCCACCGTGCAGCAGTTTGAATTCTCGACGCTGTATCCGGGCGACAGTGGCTGGCTGTTCTTCGGCGCGAACCTGGACGATCCCAATGCCCGACCGAGTTGGTACACCAACACGATCGAGATCGACACGCCCGCTGGTGATGTCACACCGGACGACAACTACTATCTTGATGAAGCCTTCAACGGCGAAGTGAACCGTGTCGAGCTGCGAGTCGGAGTTAACCGCATCGATATGTGGGGGCAGGCGCAGCCCAACAGTACGTTGACCGTAACCACGGCTTACACGGAAGTAACGGCCGCAGTAGACAACTGGGGGAATTGGAACATTAACCAGGAAGGATCTTCGATCAGTCCGGGAGATACTGTAACTGTGGCCGCCGGCAATGGAACGGTGCCGGTCGTGATCCAGGTGCCCGCTCCCTTTGACGTCCAGGCCGATTCGATCACCGATCGGGTCTGGGGACAGATCGACGCGCTGGATCAGCAAGCGATCGAAGTCGATCTGGCCGGTTATCTCACCAAGATCGCCCAGACCGACGGCAGCGGTTCCTTCACGCGCTTCTTCGCCGATGTGCCAAGCGGTGGCCAAGGCGAGGTGCGTTACAACACGACGATTGATGCCGCCGACGTGATCTTCCATCACGACTTTCAATCCCCCGATCTGATTCTAACGGTCGACCTCTCTCACGACTGGGTAGAGACTAGCTACGAGGCCGGACATACGATCTGGATCACCGTGACTGACAGCACCGGTGCCGTGAAGGCGACGATGGTCGACACGACGCAGGTTGTGCCCTGGTGGAATGGAGGCACGGGCTTCTCGACCAACCTGGGGATCTGGTCACCCAACCAACCTGACATTGCGCCCGGCGATTGGGTGTATGGCGCGCTGGACAATGGTTACACATCGTCGGTGCGCGTGGGCACGATTGCAGGAAATCTGGATTTGGGAGACGACTCTATCTCTGGTACTGTCACTGCCGACTGGTTCGCGCAGGCGTTGAACGCGCAGTGCTGGATTGATAACGTCAACAACAGCAATCAGGACTTCACCGTCAACCCCAGCGGCGGGACCTACGCCTGCGACTTTACCGCAGTGTGGGACTTGGTGCCGGGACAGAATGTGACCGTGCAGTACCAGGAGCCAGACGGCGACTGGGTGCGCACTGTTTTCCGTGGGCCGACGCCGCACGTCAAGATCCAAAAGCAGGGCAACGGCAGCCCCGGTGAAGGGGGCAGCTTTACCTTCCGCATCTACTATGAGAACAATGGAGATGGAGATGCAGAGAACACAGTGATCACCGACACGCTGCTCTATGGGATGACCTACCTTACCGATACGACAGATCTCCCCCACACCGGCAGCGGCGCGCCGGGCGATCCGCTCGTCTGGCAGCTGGGAACGCTGACGAACAGCACCAGCGGTTGGTTTGATCTCTTTGTTCAAATCACAGCGACGGCGGGCGAGCCGATCACCAACACAGTGCAAATTGCCACCAGTAACCCTTACGATGAATTCCGCCCGTGGGAATACAACAACGGCTGGGGCAAGGAGAGTTGGTGGTGGGCGGATGTGCAGGCCAATAACACTCATCTGAACATCGGCAAATCGGCCTGGACAAACGATCCAGCTGCGGGTTACGACATCGTCTTCACCGTCAACCCTTGCAACAACGGCTCGACGACCAGCAACCAGGTCATCATCACTGATACCCTCCACCCCTCGCTGACGCTGCAGTCCTGGTGGGGGCAGTACCCCGGCTGGGCAGAGGTGTTCAGCGATGCCCACATGTTGGTGGTTTCTTATCCCACGCTCCCTGACGGGCAGTGCAGCCAGTTCTACCTGCGCGCGCGCCTGGATGAAAGTGCGTGGCCAGGGATGTCCATCTCCAACACGGCCGTGGTCACCGCCAGCAACGACCTGGAGGATAACGACAACGAAACCAACTGGCAGAGCAATGTGAACAACCCGCACACCAACCTGAACATCAACAAGAACTGGAACTGGGGTCAGCTGGTGCCCGGCGGTCAAATCCGCTACAACATCAACTTTAGCAACAACGGCAATGTGCCGGTGACCTCAACCATCCGTATCACCGACACGTTCCCGGTGAGCACCACCTTCAACACCTGGAACTTTGGCGGTTGGTCTGACATCACCCTGATCGAAGTCACGGCTGACTATGCGGTGTGGGAACTCAGCGGGTTGGATAATGGTTACGAAGATAGATTCGAGGTGGTGCTGGACGTGGACGGTGCGGCGCTCCCCGGCACAGTGTTAACCAACACGGCCGAAATCCGCCCGCAGCCAGTCGAGGACAACTATGAGGATAACACCAGCATCGTGATCGAGACGCTCTTCGACCACGGCCCCAACCTGCGTGTGACCAAGTGGGGCGGCTGGCATGGCGACCGTGCAGGTCATGCCTGGTATCAGTTCGCTGTCGAGAACGTCGGCGATGTCGCCGTTTCCCAGGTCGTCGTGACGGATACTTACCCGCTTTCGATGATGATGGAGTGGGGTGTGAACACGGACTGGAACCGCGTGGCGGGCTTCACCCATGACACTGCCGGACACTGGTTCACGGCTACTCTGGAGAACGTGAATCCCGGCTACCGGCTTGACTTTAATTTCAATACGACCATGGCTACCCCGGTGTCTTTGGGATTGATCCTCACCAACACGGTGACCGTGCCACATGTCTCCGGCGACACCAACGCAGCCGACGACTCAGATGACTTTGTTCTCGCCACCGGCCCCGATCTGTATGTCGAAAAGACGCTGGTGGGTGGAACGTTCCTGCCCGGTGAGGTCATTACCTTCAGCCTACGCTTCGGCAATGACCAACCCGTCCACACTTGGTGGTGGAACACCCAGGGGAACGTCTGGATCACCGACACACTTCCGACCGGGTTGGAGTACATCACCTCGACACTGCGCTGGTGCGGCGGGCCGGATTGTCCCTACATCGTTCCGTCCATTGCGAGCGATCAGTTGGTCTTTGGTGTTGGCCCGCAGAATACCAGTTCGTGGAACGAGATTTACCTGACGGTGCGCATCACCGATACGGCCGAAGGTGGTCATCTCTTTACCAATCAGGTTGAAATCGCCAGCGACCAGCCTGTCAGCGACACCGAGCCGTACTACGACAACAACCATGACGAGTACGACGTGCTTATCGAGCTGCCCGTCTTCGAGGTCGGCAAGGTCTACGCCAGCAACCGAGTCGCTGGGACGGTTGTCACCTACACGTTGACTGTAACGAATCACGGCAACCTCACCGCCACGAATGTTCAACTGATCGATCAGCTGCCGGCCTCCATGACCTATGGCGGAAGTGACGGGACTTACGGCGGCGGCTGGATTACCTGGACGTTGCCCAGTGTGGGTCCGTTCGGTGAGACGGCGACCGCATGGTTCTTCGGCACGCTCGCTTGCACGGCTAACGCGACTGTGTTGAATCAAGACTATCGGGTGGACGGCAGCGATCAAGGTGTCGCCTCCACCGCTGGCGCACCCGTGAGCTTCACGATCGCTGCGCCGACGATCAATACCTCGATCGTGCACAGCCCCGAACCCGCCGTCGTCAGCAGTACCGTCCTCTTCACCGCGACAGCCAGCACTGACGGTACACCGTTGAGCTACGTCTGGAACTTGGGGGATGGCTCGACCGCCAGCGGACTAACGGCCTCACATGTGTACACCCATGATGGCAGCTACACAGCGATCTTCACGGCGACGGATGCGTGTAACTTCACACGTGTCCAAACCTCGACGGTCACGGTGAATGCGCCGACGATCAATGCTAACTTCAATCAAAGCGCGACGAGCGTGGTGGTGAGTACGTCAGTGAACTTCACCGACACCTCGACGACGGACCTGCCGCCGATCGCGGCGTGGGAGTGGAACTTCGGCGATGGTACGCCGCACGCGTTCACGCAGAACGCGAATCACACCTTCATGACGTTGGGTGTGCACACGGTGCGCCTGACTGTGACCGACACGCTGGGCTACAGCGCCTTCCATACCAGCACGGTGACCGTGAATGCACCGACGATCAATGCCAACTTCAATCAAAGTGCGACGAGTACCGTCGTGAATAGTACGGTTTACTTCACCGATACTTCCTCGACCAATGGCCCGCCGATTGTCGGCTGGGGCTGGAACTTTGGAGATGGCAGCCTGAGCACGACGCAGCATCCTGCACACCTCTACACGACAGTTGGCAGCTACACCGTGACGCTGCTGATCACCGATAGCCTGGGCTACACGGCGACGCACAGTGTGGTCAATGCGGTCAGCGTTCAACCGGCGTGCACGTCCTTGACGAACGTCGCCCTCACTTACACACCGGCGAAGCCGCTGATCCACACCTCGGTCGCTTTCACCGCGACGATCGTGCCGATCGGAGTGACACCGCCGCTTACCTATGTCTGGAACTTTGGCGACAGCAGTGTGCTGACGAACACCGTGCCGACGATTCAGCACGCTTACCAGGTGATCGGCACGCAGACGGCCAGCGTCACCGCCTACAATGCGTGTACGCCGCTGGGGGTGTCTGCCCAACAAACGATCACGATCGAGCCTTATCGTCTCTTCTTGCCATTGGCGCTGAAGAACTAACGAAGCTCGAATCTCCCGCAGGTTGAGGTTGAACCTGCGGGAGATCAAATATCAGCTGGGCCAACGCCCGGCGCGTTTCGCGCCGGGCGTTTTGTGTGACGGTTGTCGTTGTACTGTTGCAATTGCATAACCTGATGCCGTAACGGACCTTTCGTTTTTAGCAGGAAATGACTGATGCAGAAATCGGCATTTGACATTGCTACGCAGCATCCTATAATCAAAGCAGAGACCCACTCGCCTATGCGGGTGAGTGGGGTTGGATTGTGACTGAAGGTGGTCAGTTTGAAAGGAGGTGGCCATGTCAACTCTCAAGACCTCATCCCCGGCTCGAACCATCAATGTGCGTTCGAGGCCACACTTAGCGGGTCGGCAAGTCGGTAAACTTTCTCAGCGGTCGCCACAGTCCGGCCGTGATCCTGCTACGCTCACCCAGCAAGAGATGCTGCAACTACAACATGCGGTTGGCAATCGGGCGATTGACCGACTCCTCTCACCCACTACCCTGGCGTCACTCCCACAAGCTGCCTCCCCTGTTATTCAACGCGCCACTCTCGTCGTCAATGATATCGAATCGGGTGAAGACTCGGCCGTGCTGGATGATGCCAGAGCAGCACATGCAGGCGGCGTCTTGTATGATATGAACCACGGTGAAGTCGTGGTTGATGAGGACAAGGAGGACGATAGCCATTTGGATGTGTTTGGCCATGGACATGCCGGCGAAATTGGCATGTATGGTGAAGCAGAGCTGGTGAAGGAAATTGTGGATTTAAAAGATACGTTGAAATTAACGGAGTTGCATTCGCTCACCTTGCATTCTTGCGAATCCGCTGTTCCCCTGGATACGTCCGGCGAAAAAGAAAAGCTGAAATTGAAATACACAGGAAAAGAAGGAACCACCCTGGCGGAGCGGGTCAATCAAGAATTTTTCAAAAGAGATCAATTTGTGGTGACTAAAGGCTTTGAAGGCCTGGTGTTTACGGATTCTGATGGGGAAACTCGGGTAATTAAAGACCCTGGTAAAGAAGAGGAATACAAGACTAGGCGCAACGCGGCCATGGCCTCAGCGGCCCAAAGAGATATCGAGAACGAATATCTGCATCCTGCTTCTGATAAGAATGTGGAATACGGTCGCAAGGAAGTGCTGAAAACTTTGGGCTTAACCGAAGAGTGGGAAGGCGAGTTATCCCACGCAGAACTACAGGCGGAATGGAACAAGTATGTGAAGTGGAAGGATCAAGAACAAGATTCGTTTGGCGAATGGGATGAGGAGGAAGAGCCTGAAGAGGGTACGTTTGAATACACTCATCCGCATGGTCAAAAGCCGCTCAAGTATGACAACAAAACGTCAGCAGCATGGTAAGCCATCGCCCGGACGACTGTCAGGGGAGCCTCCGCACGCTCGGTCATGCCAACCTAACGTAGCTGCGCCATGGCCTTTCCTCCGAACCGCGCTGATCGATTGGTCTGAAGTCGATCAGCGCAGCCTTTTTTTCAGCCGGACTTGATCTACAACGGCCAAATCCGGGGCAGGACGATGAGCATGACGACAAAGACGACCAGCGTCAGGGGCAGCCCGACCTTGAAGAAGTCGCGCGAGGTGTAGCCGCCCGGCCCCATGATGAGCAGGTTGACCGGATGCGCGATGGGCGTGAGGAAGGCTGTCGAGCAGGCCAGCGCGGCCGCCATGGCAAAGGCGTAAGGACTGGCGTTCAGCTGA
>JAUQXC010000776.1 GCA_030834825.1 Thermoflexales bacterium | reverse complement strand
AACACGATCGAAATGATGGTGGTGGAAGAAGGCCGTTTGATCGAGAAGAACGTCGCCGGTGAAACGAAAGGCGTGCGCTACCTGTTGGAATTGCTCAACGAGCATCAGGCCTATTCGCTCGGCGAGCTCGACACCAAGCTGCGCGCCGGCCGCCTCGATGCGACGTCAGCATTGGCTCGCTGGCAGCGGGAGGTGATGGGCCAGATTGATAAGCACTGGTCCAAAGCCATTCCGCGTCTGGCGGAGGTGTTCGTCGTCGGCGGTGGCACTTTCTTGATCCGGGATGCGCTACTCGCTAAATTCAAAGACAAGTTGGTGATACCCGATGATCCGATTCTGAGCATCGCTCGTGGTTGCTACAAGTACACCCTGTTCAAGTATGGCCAGGACCAGTAGAAGAGCGCGATGGCCCGGCCACCGAAGTCTCCCGAAGAGCGGCCTGCCCTGGTCTTTCACGCTGAGGTTCGCTTGTATGCATCAGAGCCGGAACTGTTGGCCTATTTCAGCCAATTCAAGCCAGGCCAATATGCCACGGCCATCAAGCGGTTGGCGCGTGTCGCCCTACAGGGTGGTGATCACGCGCTGTTAGGTGCGCTGTCGCACTCGCTCGCCGCGATCGAGACGGATGTCGACGACGATCTAGATGATTTTGTGGGGTGAAAGTTAGTGCGAAGCATAAACTCAGATCGCGTTATTACTTCGCACTAATTGATTGAGGAAGGGAAACACGATGAGCCGTTCTGTTAAGCCGCCAATCTACCGCCGCAGTCTCAAGGTTGAGAGCCCGATCTACACACGCATCAAACGCCTGTCACTCTATGAGCGCCATGCCGCGCTCAAACCGTTTTTGGTGGAACTGGAGACGCTGCCGAATGATATTGCCAATGAGGCGCTGCTGCGGGCAATCAGTCTGGGCGCGGAAACGGCGTTACGTGAAGCCCAGCAAAAAGTGAATCAGCGCCGGCAAGGTCTGATTGAACCTGGCAGTCAGCTACAGCCTGTGTTGTTGGAGGTTTTGCCGGAGGCGGCATGCAGGTCGTGATTGTGGCGCGGAACGAGATTGGGCCGGTGGAATTGTTCGATCTCGTTCTCCGGCACAGGGCGACAGCCGTTATCGATCTGCATGAGCGGCCCCTGTCGTCTGTGCCGCCGAGTCTCAAGCATATCTATCAACACCCGTCACCGCGGCTGGCCGCGAGCTGTCTGGCCCGCTTGGCCCGACACTGGCCCTGCGCCGAAGTGTGTCACTCGCAGATCGGCGCGGGGTGTGAGTGTGAATACGTCGTGCTACTATTGGCCGCTGACGGTCACGCCGCCGAAGCTCGCGAACTCATGAAGCGCGTGAGGCCGCACGCTCAGATGGGCGATGTAAGTGAAGGTCTCGTAGCACTCAGCAGCCCTGCCACAGGCGGACACGAGCAAATGTTGGATTGACGGATGGCCGATCAACAGAATCTAGCGCAACTCGTGCAGGATATCGACGTCCTGGCAGATGAAGACTTGCAGCACATTATCGAGCGCTGGCCGTATCTCCTGCCTGAGCAAAGAGACATGATGGTAGCCACCATTGACGATCTGCTGTCCGATCGCGGTGCGTGGTAGCCGCATGGCTGAACGGAGTGGCGCCGTCCAAATTGATCAATGGCCAGCCATTGGTA
>JAUQXC010000775.1 GCA_030834825.1 Thermoflexales bacterium | reverse complement strand
AGCAGGCCGAATTCCTCGTCGTGCTGACTGATCGCGCCGATTTGCGTGGGGCCGATCGCTTGACGACCAAGGCCGTGAAAGGCCGTTACGTGTATGAGACCTTGCTGTCGCATGCGCAGCGGACCCAGCCGCCCATCCTGGAATGGCTGCGACAGCGCGGCATCGAGCATCGATCGTTCTACATCGTCAATGCGATCTGGGTGAAGGCCGATCGCGCCACGGCGCTGGCTTTGGCGGCTCGCCCGGATGTGGCGCGGCTCGACGGCAACCCGCTGATCGACAACGATCTTGTGCAGCCGGAAAGTTCGATCGGCCCGCAGCCGGAACGGGTGGACGGCATCGAGCCAGGCATTCAATATGTGCACGCGCCGGAAGTCTGGGACCTGGGCTTCACCGGGCAGGACATCGTCGTGGGCGGGCAGGACACCGGCTATCTTTGGGATCACGCTGCGCTGCAGCTGCACTATCGCGGCTGGGACGGCCTCACCGTCACGCACGATTACAACTGGCACGATAGCATTCACACCAACACGCACGGCATCAACTCGTGCGGCATCGACTCGCCTGTGCCCTGTGATGATTACGGCCATGGCACACACACCATGGGCACCGTCGTGGGCGACGATGGCGGATCGAATCAGATCGGGATGGCGCCCGGGGCCAAATGGATTGGCTGCCGCAACATGGACAACGGCTGGGGTTCGCCTGCGACGTATCTGGAATGCTTCGAATTCTTCCTCGCGCCATATCCGATCACGGGTACGGTGGTGCAGGGTGATCCTGCCCAGGCCCCGGATGTCACCAACAACTCGTGGAGCTGCCCACCTGATGAGGGTTGTAATGCGGCCTCGCTGTTGGAAGCCGTGCAGGCGCAGCGTGCGGCCGGCATCCTGACGGTGGTCTCGGCCACCAATGAAGGCTCTTCGTGCAGCACCATCAGCAATCCACCAGCCATCTACGGCGAAGCCTATGTAGTGGGTGCGTTGAATACGGGCACGGATACGATCGCCGCTTTCAGCAGCCGCGGGCCGGTGACCAGCGATGGCAGTAACCGGCGCAAGCCGGATATTACTGCACCGGGTACCGCCATCCGATCGAGCACGCGCAACGGCGGCTATGGTTTGAGTCAAGGCACCTCGATGGCCGCGCCGCATGTGGCCGGAGCGGTGGCGCTGCTGTGGTCGGCACGCCCGGATCTGCGAAATCAGATCACGCTGACGGAGCAACTGCTCAATGATGCTGCAATGCATCTCTCCTCGACTGATTGCGGCAGCGATGCCTGGCCGAATAACACTTTTGGTTATGGACGCCTGGACATTCGGGCAGCATTGTATGGTGTTACTGCACCGGAGATGCTAAGCCAAGCGGCCCATCCCGGACAGGTCGTGAATTACACCTTGATCCTTACCAACACCGGTATCACCACCGACAGCTTCATCATCGATCTTGGCCCTACGCAGTGGCTGAGCACGATCGCGTTAACCGACACAGGATCATTGGCTACCCAGGCCAGTCTGTCAACGACCATCAGTGTGACCGTCCCGGTTAAGGTGCCGGCATTTTCTCAGGAGGTATTACACGTGACGATCGCCTCGCGGACCGTGCCGCATCGCTCGACAGTGACCATCATCACGACGATGGTTTCGCCGCGAGTTTTCTTGCCGCTGGTCTGGCGTTGACGCAAATACAGTAGGGTCTTTTGTATCAGCGTTGCTTGGTGAATGAGCAGCCAGACCGATCAATTCTCATCAAAGGAGGAATGCCTTGTGTCCCAATCATAAGCCGCAGGCCCCTACCGATTGGCGCGTAGGCCTGCGTAACAGTTTCACCAATTGGAATCAGCCGCTGCCCAGACGAACCAAGCTCAGGTTGCTGGCGCGCAATCTATGGACCCGGGTGCGGACCCGCTCCAACTGCTGTGGTCACGATGGTGAGCCGGGTTGTTGACAGGCCCAGCCCTCAGACGCCGGGCGCGTCAATTAGTCATTGTCTTTCAGCCATATCGGTGTAAAATAGGGCTATATTGTTCGGGGAGTATGATCTTATGAAGCGTATTCTGGTTGTGGAAGACGACAACAGTCTCAGCGTTTTGCTGCGCTTGATCATGAAGGTTCAGCAGGAGGATTGGGATGTGAGTAGTGCCGCCACCGGCGTGGAGGCTTTATCTCAGGTGGAAAAATTCCACCCCGATCTGATCCTATTGGACATCATGATGCCCGAGATGGACGGCTTGGAAGTGGCGCGCCGTTTGCATGGTGACGAACGCTACAAGGATCAGAAGATCGTTATTTTATCGGCATTGAATGATGCCGAAACGCAACGCAAGGCGAAAGAGGCCGGCGTGCTGGAATATTGGACCAAGCCTATCAGTCCGGATGAACTGCGTGAAGGCATGCTGCGGGTGTTAGGGCCCGAAGAGGGCGATTTGTTGTAAGGGGCAGTTCGATTGTTAAACCTCCCGGCGGGTTTCAACCTCCGGGAGGTTTTTCTATCCCAGCTGTTCCTTAAGGGCAAGGGCCACCTCGCGCGGCACACCGGGCACAGCGGCCAGTTCTTCCACACTCGCTACACGGATCGCGTCGAGCGATCCGAAATGCCTGAGCAGCGCTTTGCGGCGAGTGGGACCTACGCCGGGGATGTCGTCAAGCTGTGAAGCGATGCCGACTTTGGCGCGTTTGGCGCGGTGGGCCGTGATGGCAAAGCGGTGCGCCTCGTCGCGCACACGTTGCACCAGGTACAGTCCCTGCGATTGACGTGGCAGCAAAATTGAAGCTGGCCGACCCGGCAGGAAAATTTCTTCTTGCTGCTTGGCCAGACCACACACCGGCACTTGTCCGAACAATTCGTAGCCCTTGAGCACTTCCACCGCTATCCCCAGCTGCCCTTTACCGCCGTCGATGATCAATAAATCGGGCAGCATTGAGAATGACGGATCGATCTTTTGACCGGGCCGCGGCTCGGCCGCTTTCGCATCGAAGTAACGGCGGAAGCGGCGCGTCAAGGCCTCGCGCATCGATTCAAAATCGTTAGGACCTTCCACGGTCTTGATGTTGAACTTGCGGTAGTCGCTCTTGCGTGGAATGCCGTTGACGAAGACCACCATCGACGCGACGGTCTGGGTGCCCTGCGTGTTGCTGATGTCGAAGCATTCGATTCGTGCGGGCAGGGCGTTCAGGCCGATGCCGTCGGCCAGCTCTTTCAGGGCCTGCTCCGCCCGATGGGAATCGGCATCCCATTGAGCCTTCAGAGCGGTCAGGGTCTCCATGGCGTTGTCGGCAGCGAGCTTCACCAGATCGGCGGCGGGGCCTTCCTTGGGCACGTTTAGCGCCACTTGTGCGCCGCGTTTCTGCTTCAAGAACTGCGCGATGATGCTGGCCTCTTGCGCCTCGATCTCGACCGGCAGCACCACTTCCGGCGGGACGTAAGCCGCATCGTTATAGAACTGCGTCAGGAACTCGGCCATCACCTGGCGCGTATCTTCGTCCTCTGCGCCTTCCAGCACGAAGTACTCTCGCCCGATCAGCTTGCCCTGGCGAATCAGGAAGATTTGCACACAGGCATCGCCCTTGTCGCGCGCGAAGGCCAGCACGTCTTGATCATTCTGCGTGTTGGAGATGACCTTTTGCCGCTCGACGATATGGCGCAGCGATTTGAGTTGATCGCGATACACGGCGGCCCGCTCAAACTGCATGGCTTCGGCGGCTGCGTTCATTTTGCGCTCGATGTCGATCAACACTTCGTCGGACTTGCCTTCCAGGAAGTGACACAATCCGTCGAGGGTGGCGCGGTATTCAGCCTGCGTCACCGCGCCGATGCACGGCCCGCTGCACAGCTTGATGTCGTAGTACAGGCAGGCGCGCGGATCCTGGCCGGTGATGTCGCGATCGCAAGTCAGGTAGGGAAAGATGCGACGCAGTGTATCGAGCGTTTGATAGACCGCGCCCGCGTTGGTGAACGGCCCGTAATAGCGCGCGCCATCCTGCGCCATCTTGCGCACGGTGACGATTTTGGGGTAGGCGTTCTGCCACTCGACTTTGATGTAGGGATAGCGTTTGTCGTCTTTGAGCCGGATATTGAAACGCGGCTTGTGGCGCTTGATGAGATTCGATTCCAGCAGCAGCGCTTCCAGCTCACTGTCGGTGATGATCCATTCCAGATCGGCGATCTCGGCGACGAGGCGTTCGGTCTTGGGACCGTGATCGGCCGAGAGGTGAAAATACGATCGGACACGGTTGCGCAGATTGATCGCTTTGCCGACGTAGATCAATTTGCCCCGGGCGTCGAAATACTGATAGACGCCGGGTTTGGTCGGCAGGGTCTTGAGTTTCTCAGTGACTTTTTCAGTAGGCATGGCACTTCGTGAAATTGTAACACGCAAAACAAAAACAGCCCGACGAAGGCCGCCGGGCTGCAGAGGAAGATACGCTGACCTAGCTGGTCTTGATCATGCCGCTCTTATAAGCGTACCAGCCTGCCGCACCGACGGCGCCGCCGATGGCACCGCTGACGAGCTGGCTGATGACGTCGCCGAAGCCCCAGCCCAACCCGAGTAGTCCACTGAAGCGAATGCTGATAGCAATCCAGGCGACGATGGCATAAACCAGGCCAACCACTGCGCCCAGGATCGCGCCGTGAATCGCCACTTCAATGATGGAGGGCTTAGCGCCGGACTTCAAAACCAGATTCACATACCAGTAGCCGGCAAAAGCCGCTACGACCCAAAACAAAATGCCCAATAAGCCGCCGAGAAAACCAAGCAGCCACAGCGCACCGGCGATGGCCGCTGCAATCACCGGAATTGTTCCCGCTTTAATCAAATTCGCTGTGTCAAGCTTAAACTGCGGTTGACCGCTCTGCATGATGACATCCTCCTGTTGAAAGTTGCCGTATTGTAGCCCACATCGGCCTGTCAACGCAAGCTGAGATTTTTGACGCAAACGGTTCAACCTGCTGTGGTCACCGTGACGCGTAAGAGGCCCATCAGGGTGATGAGCACCAGGCCCAGCGCCACGCCGGCGAACAACGGCAGCGCCAACTGTCGCCAGCGATCGAGGGTGTTCACCAGGTTGCGCGTGGTCATGACGATGATGGCGCCCATAAAACCCAGCAGGAGCAGTGGACCGAAGATGGAGAGGATCGTGATCGGGTAGAACAGCCAATCGGCTTGCGTGAGCACGACGGCATCCACGGCCAGCGCGGCCAGCACCATCACGCCTAACTCGCGCCAGTGCTTGATCGTACGATCGCCACTGGGTTGCTGCCAGATGGCCGTGCTGAAGACGGGAAAGAACAGCATACACATCGCCAGGCCGAATAGCGTGCCGGTGACGATGCGATGGACGTTCGTCGTGTGATACAACTGCGGCGCGCCCGGAATGATGGAGATGGTGGAGTTGACGCCGTCGATGCCCATGATGGTCATGAAGCCAATCAACACGGAGATGATGGCCGCCGTGGGCATTCGCGCCGAGTGTGTGCGACGGCGAACGATCAAGAAGACCAGACCGACCAGAAAGCCCAAGTACATGCCGGTGCAGCGCGCGCACAGCGGCGTCTGATGTTCGTGGATGAAGAAGGATCGATCGGGCAACTGATGGCACAACGCATAACCCATCACCCGGGCCTTCTCCCACAAACCGGGTGGCGTGGCGGCTACGAACAAGCTAATGATCGCGGCCGGGATGCCGACGAGGAGCGCTTTGGGAATGAGTGCCCACTTTGAGGTAGGATAATCGGTCGATTCTGTGGGAGTGCGCCCGTTAAATTCCATGCTGTGCCCTTTCCAGTCGATGCGTCTGGATTATAGCATGAGTTGCTGGCTCGGTTGCGCGCGGCCTGAATCTTCGTCGGGGATCGCGGCGGCGCCTCAAAAGATCAGGGTCTCGCCGTCCGCCGGAATCAGCAGTTGCCCGGGTCCGATGCCGTGGGCATCCGCATAGCGGCGTAGTGCTTCACGCGAGATCGTGGCATGATCGAGCGAATCCATATGGGTCGCGATCACGGTGCTCTGCGGAGCCGCCCGACAGACGGCCACCGTTTGCGCGGCATCCATCACAATCGGGACTTGCTCGCCCCAGACTGCTCCGCACGAATGCGTAACGATAATCTGCGGCTGGATTCGGGTGAGGATATCAGCGACCTCCTCGTACCAAATGGTATCGCCGGCCCAATAAACCGTCGGCTCGTGCTCGGCCTGGAAGATGAAGCCTGAAACCTGGCCCATGTCGGCCAAGACGCTGCCACTTCCATGTTGTCCAGGAGTGCGCGTAATCGTCATTCCTCGCCAGGTCAGACTTTCGACGACCGGCGTTACTTGAAGAAATCCCTTGGCCATAATTGCGGCTTCGTCACCGGGCTGACACAGAATGGGCGTGTCTTTGGGCAACAATTCCTGAGCAGCGGGATCAAAATGATCCGAATGCAAGTGAGAGATGACGGCCAGCTCGATGCCGGCTATGACCTCGTGCGGCAAGCAGGGTAGATCGACCAAGGGATTCAGTGAATGACCTGCGAATGAAGGCCGAGAGTGTTTGGCGGCAAGGTACGGATCAATGACGAAACGCCGCCCGGCATACTCCATTCGCAAAGTTGCGCTGCGGATAAGTCGAATTTTCATCTTCCCCCCTTAAAGAGATTCGTTAACTCAGGGACCCTCTCAGCAACTGGGCCGACATGGTAATGATACTCGATCGGAAACCCCGGTGTTCAACCAGGATCATCGTGTCTCAATTCGAGCTATCCCTCTCGAGGGACTAGAGATCAATGGTTTCAAGATTCCCCCAGCCTTGCTCGCTTCGAATCTGGACTTGGGAAATCTCGACTCGCACCAGCACACACCAGGCTGCCCCCGGTTCTCGCAAGAGGCCTAGCTCCAGATCACCTGTACCGCAAGAAATGATCTGGGCCGTTCCTTTGATTTCGCAGCGGGTGGTCAGCAAGATCGCATTAGGTTCATGCTCCAGGTTAAACAGCTGATCGGAGGTCTGCGGTACCAGGAGATAGAAATCCAGATCCAGTGTTTCACAGGGAAACTCACTGGCCTGTACTCCCGCAGGCCCACTCGTCACTAAAACCGCTGTGCCAGGGGTTCCTAGCGCTTCGATGGCGCGTTGACGGGCATAATCCAGCATATTGATCCTTGGCGTTCGTGGTAAACAGGTGACTCGCGTCATGCCAAAAGCAAATCGGCTTGCAGTTGTGCTGAACTTAGCATATCTGCAAGCCGCTGGGACGTCATCTATCTAAAGTCAGATTATAAGTTAGATTTCGAGCAGGCCCCACTCGCGCGCCCGCGCCACGGCTTCAGTCCGATTATGGGCTTCGAGCTTGCCAAGGATATGGTTGATGTGACTTTTGACCGTTCCGACCGTGATCACGAGCTGCCCCGCGATCGCTTGATTGGATGCCCCCCGGGCCATAAGGCGCAGCACTTCCAGCTCGCGCTCGCTGAGACGTTCGACAAGTTCCGGCCTAGATACCTGAGAGGAACGACTCACTCCGTCGGGCAGGATGGCGTCGCCCTCTCGTCGTGTCTCAAGGTCTTTTGGCCCGCCGATGACGGCCAAGATCCGTTCGAGGTAATCGCGGGGTTTCCCGCGAGCGAGGCCGTGACTGGCTGCTTCAACCAGCAAGCGGGTGAGTGCCGCCCCCTGATCAAAGATGCGTAAGTGGCCCTGGGGCTGCGCCTTCACCAGCGCCCGCTCGAGGGCGGCCCAGGTTTGTCGGTTGTCGCCTGCGACTCGCCAGGCCTGAGCCTCCAACAATGAGAGTTCAACCACGCGGTGTGTCAGGCCATGAGCTTCGGCCAATTCAATCTGTTGTGTGAGGAATGCTTGCACGGCTTGGGTGTTGCCGAGCGCAATCTGAGCGTGCGCCCATACGAGATAGGCCAAGTAATAGACCTCGGCCGCTCCGAAAGGTCCCAGACCGGGGGGAGAGACATCCTGGCCCACGGACGATGAGAAATCCTGGCACCAGTTTGCTGCTTCTGCCAGCGTCGTTGGGTCTTCCGGCGTTGTTCGCAAAGCATGCCTGATCCGCAAGGCGCGTGTACAAAAAACAACATCAGGCCACGCCGCTTCCAGGCGCATCAGATACTCAACCGCTTCTGTCGAGCGGCCTTGAATCTCACGCAGGCGGAACAAGGCGACGCAGGCCGTAAATAGATAGTAGGGGTTCATTCCCCAGCCCATCACCTCAAGTCCGTGGAGGAGATGTTCTTCCGCTTCAGCCAATCGATTCTGTTCCAGTAGCACGCTGCCCAGCGCAATGTCCAGACAGCCCAGCGCAGGCAGTTCTTGTTCAGGTTGGGTCAGCAGAGAGGCGATGTCGGCTCGTCCTTGCTGGCAGACCTCTACCGCATGGCGCAGCTGTCCTTGACTGTGCGCGAGACGTGTCAGGTGGAACGTGGATTCCACCACCCCGAAAAACAGGCGCGCTTGCAAAGCGATGCGCCGGGCGCTTTCAAGGGCTTCAGCTGCAGCTGGCGCATTGTGAACCGCCAGATCAGCATAGCCGGTAAAGAGCAGCCCGCTAAACTGGCCGGGGTCACCCGCCGGGTAGTAACCCAACATGACTTGGGCGAGACCGCGCTGTTTCTGAAAGTCAGCCTGTGGATCGGGAACCATGGCTAGGAAGGTATGGACGACGGCGGCCAGCTCGTTGAGCTCGCGAGCCGACTGCCTGTCTTCGAGTGCAGCGATCAGCTGATAGGCCTGCCTTAAGCGCTCTTCAACCCTGGCCCGGTTCTGTCGTCTAAAACGATAAGCCAACGCCAACCCTTGCAGGATGCAGAGCAGCGGATGCAGCCGCAGTACCTCTTCAGGGAAAGCCGCACACCATTCGTAGATTGTCGAGATTTCACTATGAATGATCATGGTGAAGCTGTGCTGCTCGACGAAAGCCGCCGCATAAACCCACTCGTGAGTTTGAAGTGCGTGCTGAGCTGCTTCGCGCAAGAAGCCGTGAGCGGCCAGCCACTCACTGGCTGCACGGTGCAACCCAGCTGCGCGCTCCGGCGAGGTCTTGTGCAGCTGGGTCCGCAAGAAATCCCGAAAGAGATGGTGATAGCGGTACCAATAGCCCTCGTCATCCAGAGCGACGACAAAGAGGTTGGTCCGTTCCAATTGATCGAGAAGCGATTCACTGCCGGCGGGTACACCTGGGAGGGCAGCACAGAGCGGGCTACACAAACGATCGAGGATGGAGGTGGCCTGAAGAAACACTTGCACTTCTTCTGGTTGGCGGCTGACGACTTCCTCCAACAGGTATTCCACGAGATGGCGATGAGTGCCGGTAAAGGAAGCAATAAAGCCTTCTTTGTCCGCACGACCAGACAGGGAGAGCGCCGCCAATTGTAGACCGGCAATCCAACCTTCGGTGCGCGCTTCGAGCACGTTCACCAGCTCAGGCGCTAGCTCGAGCCGCATCACTTCATTCAAGAACAGTGCTGTTTCGTCCGCCGTAAAGCGGAGATCGGCGGCGCGCAGCTCGAGCAGTTGTCCACGTGCCCGCAGGCGCGCCAGGGGCAGCGGCGGATCAGAGCGACTGCCGATGACTATGTGCATGTTCTCAGGAAGATGCTCCAGGAGGAAAGCAATGGCGCTATGGACGGCTGGCGCGCTGATCAGATGATAGTCGTCGAGGATCAACACGCAGTCGCGGTCACTTGCATCAATGGCGTTAATCACGGCCGGCAGAATCTTCTGTATATCGATCTCAGGCGAGGATCGCAAGAGCTGAGTGATGTGCGCCAATTCGGAGGTGAGGCCCAGGGCCTGTGACAGGCTGGCGATCAGATAGCAGCCGAAGGGGATCGGGTCATCATCGCTGGCGTCCAGTGCATACCAGGCAACAGTGATTCCTTTTGGCAGGAGAGACTGGGACCACTCGGCTAGCAGTGTGGTCTTGCCGTAACCAGCCGGCGCACAGACCAGAACAAGGCCAGTGCCCGGCTCGAGAGTGAGCGGCTCAACCAGACGTCCGCGCGGGACAATCCGTGGTCGCGGGGCGGGCACGCGCAGCTTGGTGAGGATGAGAGGTGAAGATTGAGCATTCATCATCACTACTTATTCTACTCCAAACCGGCGATCCGGGCGGCCCGCATGATCTGATCCAGGTGCATTTCAACTTGAGGCGAAATTGATCCGAAGCCCACTTGAGTGCGCGGGCTTCGAGCGTGGCCGTGAAATACACGCGTCTGATCCCGCGAAATTAGCGTTGCCTGAGAGGAATCTAACCGGGAATCCAACTATTGATAGATGACGACGGAGGAGGGTTAACGCTATGATAGAACCAGAGTGAAATCCGAGGTTGTTTAGCAGGAAGATGGAATGACAATGACCCCATCCAACCGAGTGCGCGTGGAAGCAGTAACAGATCGTCAGCAGATGGTCGAGCTTCAATCCGAAACTGAAGACTTCGTTTGGAAAGGTCTCTTCAAGGTCGGCGGAATAGCCGCCCTGATCGCAGGCTTGGTCTTCAGGAGAAATCTTGGGGCAGAATTGACGCTCCTTAGAGGCAGCGGCCTCATCACGGGTGGGCCTGCGACATCCCCCGAGACCGTGCTGGACTGGTTTGCGCTTCTTCAGAACAATCCGCTGTTGGGGCTCACCTGGCTGAATCTCTTTGACGTGGTGAACTATATCCTAGTGGGTTTGATGTTTCTCGCCCTTTTTGCCGCGCTTAGGCGCGTCAATCAATCGGCGATGACTATCGCAGCGGCTCTGGTTTTCGCCGGGGTCGTGATCTACCTCGCCTCGAATCAGGCGTTGACGATATTTTCTCTCAGCGACCAATATGCGACCGCGACAACCGACGCACAACGGTCGATGCTTCTGGCAGCCGGGCAGGCAACGCTGGCCATCCACTATAACGCCGGCTACGAAGGCACCGGCCTTTATCTAAGCTTCTTCTGCGTGACTGTGGCGGGCTTGATCAGCTCAGCGGTCATGTTGCGGAGCCGCATCTTCAGCAAAGTGACCGCTTACGTAGGCTTGCTGGCCAATGGTTTCGGATTGGGCTATTACCTCGTCTTAGCTTTCGCTCCTGCGATGATTGCCCTTCCCCTATCCATTTCCGCCATCTTCTTGTTAACGTGGTACGTGCTGATTGGCCGCCAACTCTGGACAAATCATCTCATTCACCTGGGATCCTGATCACAAGCGATCAAGCCCATTCAAAGGAGAAATGATCAATATGGAAATCAAGGTTCTCGTGACTTACGCTTCTATGCATGGCTCAACGCAGGAAGTGGCTGAGGACATCGCGGCGACACTTCGCTCTCAGGGAGTCGAGGTCGATCTGCGGTCCATTCGCGCAGTGCGATCGCTGGAAGGCTACCGCGCCGCAGTGCTGGGCGCGCCGTTCTACATGTTTCACTGGCACACAGACGCGCGCCGCTTTCTGGTACGGTTTCAGCGCGAACTGACGAGCGGTTTGCCCATCGCGATTTTTGCGGGAGGGCCGATCGAGGACAGTAACGAGCAGTGGCGAGACAGACGCAGCGACCTCGATAAGGAACTGGCGAAATTCCCATGGCTCACGCCGGTTTCTGTGCAGCTGATCGGCGGCAAGTTTGATCCGGCCAGGCTGCGTTTTCCGTACAATCTGATTCCGGCCATGCGGAATATGCCCGCCAACGATTTGCGCGACTGGGCAGTGATCCGTGCTTGGGCCAGTGCCCTGCCCGAGAAGTTTCAGCTGGTTGTGTCACACTAAGGAGGAATCGAAATGAGAAGCGCAACTCAAGTAACGGTTTCGACCTTCGGCGCCATTATGGCGCTGGCCGGTATCGAACATGGCATCGGCGAGATCCTTCAAGGCAATCTCGCCCCCAGTGGACTCATCTTTCCGTCCTGGCCTGGATCGGCCTTCTTTAGCAGTCTGGCGGGAGAGCCGGCGCTGTCAATTATTCCTAACCTCCTCGTCACAGGAATCCTGGCTGTCATCTTTTCTCTGATGTATCTCGTGTGGGCAACCAGGTTTGCTCAGAGGAAGCACGCTGGCCTAGTCATGATTCTGCTGTCTATGGCTATGCTCTTAGCGGGGGGAGGTATCTTTCCGCCGGTGCTTGCGCTGATGATCGGCGTCCTTGCCACCAGAATCAATGCGCCACTCACTGGATGGCACACACATCTCTCGGTTGGTTTACGCCGTTTCTTTGGACGGGTGCAGCCGTGGCTTTTCGGCGTCTGTTTAATCGCCTGGTTGTGTCTGTTTCCCGGCATCAACATCCTGGCGTACTTCTTCGGGGTGGATGATTCAACCCTGACGTTCACAGTGATTTTCTTGGCTCTTGGATCGCTGGTGTTGACGATCCTGGCTGGATTGGCGCACGATAGTCTCCGACCGTTGCACCAGTAAACCCATGAAACATGATTGGTACGACGATTGCTATGTCAAACTGACCGCTGAAAGTGCTTGGTGATTGGCATAGTTGCACGCCGTGTCACGATTTGTGGTTGACTTCTGTCCTTTTTGAGGTATCATCGGCCTTCGAGTCTTAAGAAGGAGAGTCAACTGACATGAAGGTTTTGTTGAAGCACGACGTTTCCAAATTGGGCAAGGCTGGTCAGACTAAAAATGTAGCCGACGGCTACGCCCGCAATTTCCTCATCCCGCAAGGACTGGCCGTTCTGGCGACCCCCGGCGCGCTGAAGCAGTCTGATGCGCTGGCCAGGGCCGAACAGCTGCGCCAGGCACAACTCGCCGCCGATGCTTCGGCGCTGGCTGAAGTGTTGAAGCAGACGACGCTGACCTTCACGGCGCGCTCAGGCGAGGGCGGTAAGCTGTATGGCTCCATCACATCGCAGCATATTGCTGATGAGTTAAAAGCCAAGACCGGGTTGGAGCTGGACAAGCGCAAGCTTGAACTGCGTGAGCCGATCCGCTCGCTGGGCACGCACAAAGTGGCCGTGCATCTGGCCAGTGAGCTGCAGCCTGAATTGACGGTCAACGTCGTTCCCGAAGAAGTCGTCGCTGAACCCGCTGCTTAGCATGCCGCTTGAGAATCTCTGATCGCTGCCGGGTGAGGGAGGAACATCTCTTTCCTGGTCAGCGATCAGAGCTCGCCCTTAGAAATCCCATGACGGATATCGGTTCCCAACTTCGCGCGGCGCGAGAGGCTCAGGGCCTGACGCTGGAGCAGACCTTCAAGGCGACGCGCATCAAGACGTCGTTTCTTGAAGCGATCGAGGCGAATCAATTCCATGTGTTGCCTGGCCCCGTCCAGGCACGCGGCTTTGTACGCTCTTACGCGAACTACCTCGGCCTGGATGGTGAACATCTGGCCTCGGTGCTGGATGCTGACAAATCTGCCGTCGGGGATGTGCGGCCCCTGCCGGCCGATGCCAAGCCGATCGTGACACCGACTCCGTCGGCGGCCAAATCAATCGTGCAGGCGCCTCCGAAACCGGCCGTCTCCACCGCACCCAAGCCGACGGTGATCCAACCGGCAAAGTCAACGCAATCGTCGGGTACACGCCCCACGTTGAAGCTGCCCACCCTTGCTTTAAGCAAGCCCACTTCGTCGGCCTCGCCCAGCGGTGGCATCCCGACGTGGGCGCTGATCCTGGGCGCGCTGGTGTTGTTTGTGTTGGGTGTGATGCTGGTCATTTCCGCACTCTCTTCGGCGGGACAGTCTCCTGCGCCGGAGGAATTGAACAATTTGCCGAATACGATTGGGACGCTGCCCACCACCGATCGCTTAGAGCAGGCCGTTGCTTCAGCCAGTGATGGGCCGGTATCGATCACCTTGAAAGCGGGTGAGCATGTTTGGGTCCGCGTCTCACTCGATGGGCAGACGGCCTTTGAAGGGATGCTCGATCCGAATACGGTGAAGGATTGGCTGGCGACCAATCAGGTTATTGTCGAAACGGGTAATGGTGCAGCGTTAACGGTGATGCATCAAGGGCAGGAAAGCGTCTTAGGCGAGCGTGGACAAATTGTCGCGCGTGCCTGGGGGCGCACCGGCGCGGTCGATGTGCCGCTGGCTGTGCCCGAAGTGACACCGTTAGCGACGGGAGCGCCCACTAGTACGGTACAATGAGAAGAGGCACGATCGCCTTTTCAGAAACCGGGTTTCTCCATGCAGAGGCGTTCGTGGAGAAACCCGGTTTCTTGTTGAGCCATCTTTTTGCAAGCGGGGGCAGCATGAAGTCCAAGCGTTATTATCTTCTCTCTCTGGGATGCTCCAAAAATTCCGTCGATTCGGATAGCATGGCGCAGCTGTTGAATGCGTCCGGCTATGCCGGTGTCACTGATCCCAATGATGCTTCGATTCTGATCGTCAATACGTGCGGCTTCATCGGCCCGGCGCGCGAGGAATCGATCCGATCGCTGCGTGAGTTAGCCGAGGGCAAGCACCGCCGACAGACCTTGATCGCGGCGGGGTGCTTGTCACAAATTTGGGGCCCGCAGCTCGTCGCTGCCGTGCCCGGTATCGACGGGGTGATCGGCACGCGGCGTTGGATGGACATCGTCGAGTTCACGGAGCAGCTGCGCGCCACCAAACATCCTCAGCCGTTGTATCATCTACCCGAAGAGGCCAAAGTTGTGGGAAGCGATGAGCATGGCGCGTTGCGCGTCTCGCAAACGGGTGTCAGCGCGTATCTTAAGATCGCCGATGGGTGCCGGCGGCCCTGCGCTTTCTGCTCCATTCCCCGCATCAAGGGCACCGCCGTCAGCCGCCCAGCGGAAGCGATTGTGCGTGAAGCACAGGTGCTGGCGCAGCGCGGCGTGCGCGAATTGATCCTCATCGCGCAGGATCTCACTGACTACGGCCACGACCTTGGACTCAAAGAGGGTCTGCCCACGCTGCTCGAATCGATCTGTGATAGCGCGCCGGAGTTGAAGTGGATTCGCTTGATGTATCAATATCCTGGTGCGGTGAGTGATCGCCTGATCGAGGTCATGGCGGCCCGTTCACAGATCGTGCACTACGTCGATATTCCTTTGCAGCACGGTCACCCCGAAGTGTTGAAGCGGATGCGCCGCCCAGCCAACATCGATTGGGTGTATCGCACCTTCGAAAAGATCCGCACGGCCATGCCCGACGTGGCGATCCGCACCACCTTCATCGTCGGCTATCCCGGCGAGACTGACGAAGAATTTGAAGGGCTATTGCAGTTCGTGCGGGACTTGCAATTCGATCGGGTGGGGGCGTTCCAGTATTCATTCGAGCCGGGCACACCGTCGGCCGAACTCGGCGGTCAAATCCCCGACGAAGTCAAGCAGGAACGCTACGAGCGCTTGATGGAGATGCAGCAGGCAATCTCATTGAAGCGCAATCAACTGCATGTGGGCCGCACGCTTGACGTGTTGATCGAAGGGCAGGGCGATGGGTTGACGCTGGGCCGATCGTATCGTGATGCACCGGAGATCGATGGTATGGTGATTCTGCAGGGTGAAGCGCCGCTGGGTGAATTCGTGCCGGTGAAGATCGATGGAGCGCTGACGTATGATCTGACCGGGCAGGTGGAGTTGAGGCAGGGGCAGGTGATTACGCTGTCGGCGTAGAAGAAACCGGGTTTCTCCATTTCGGAAGTAATTGGTGATGGCAGTGTCTGCAGTCTGAGTACGATGGCAAGACATCTTGCAGAAACCCGGTTTCTGGTAGTGATGAAGAACGGGCGCGCTGAGAATTCAGTCGCCCGCTTGTGTTCATACGGTGATAAAGCCCTCTGACCAGTGATCTTGATCAAGCACGTACTCATCGATATAGAAGCCGTCAACTTCATCTTCGCTCAGCGGGTCGAGCAGGCGCGGAAAGTCAGAAAAACCAGGTTGAGTTTTGACGCGATCGATGGCGGCAAGTGCCGCACTACGTGATGAATAGATGCCGATAATCTTCGCGTCTTCCTCACCATTTGCAAGGACATGAAGGTGTTGGAGAAGATAAACTGGTTCCATGAGAATTGCTTAACTATTCCTTGAGAGGAATGTGCCACCTTGCTTGTCTATGGCACGCTGTGTTAGGCGGCGACGTTAATTTGCGTTGGAGTATGTTGCAGTCAGTCAAGAGACCACTCTCCGATTCATACAGTTGCAACAGCGCCACGGCTCGTTGACATGCTTGGACAGAAAACTGAGTTCCGAACAACGACAGCGGTTCCTGGGTATATGCGCGCCGGCTGATCCGGCTGGTTGTACAGGCAAAAAAATCTGCCTGGGGCGCTGTTTCTGAATTAATGACGGGTAAATCGACGAGGCAGGCATTGGCTGCTATTGGTTTCCGAAAGGAGGGTTGTGGGACACCATGCGCGATATCGACGATAGCGATTAAATCATCATCACAAATTACCGATTTCATAAAGTCTTGCTGGGCTTTATAGTTGCGCATCTTCTCTCCTGAGGTTGGGGTGGTTTGACCGCTTGAGGTGTCGCTCAATGGTTCAGGCCAGACCCGATTTGATATTTTTGCCGGGGCCCTGACTGCCGGTTAAGAGCGCTTAATAGATCGGTTCAATAAGATCGGGCATCAGCGGCGTTTCCATCTCGAAGCTCAATAAGCGGAAGCTCGAGTGCGCTGTTGCAGCGTCCTGATAATAGCCGCGCTCTAGTCGTGCCCCATCAGCGCTGTTCCACGACAGGCGCACTCGATCACACATCACTTCGATGTGCAGCGGCGGCACATCTCGTGCGTCTAGCTCGATTGAGTAGACTGGTTGCCATTCGCCGTCGGGCAGCAGCGTCAACTTGGCCGGCTGGTCGCCGGAGTCCAATTCATTTCCCGGCCACTCGATCATGAGCGTTAGGTTGACATCTCGATAAGCGACGAGGTGGAATGTATTCGTGTACGATCCGGTCGTGGCTGGGAGTGTTCGATACAGGAGAATATCCTGCTGAGGCCAGCTGGCGATCGGCCAATTTTGGTGACGTTCCTCGATCTCCATCAAGGTTCCCTGCTCGCCGTCCGACGATTGGTATATTAAGCGCAATTTGCTATCCATTGTCGTGGGTACATTTTGCTTAGCGAACCGGCGTCCCACCGGGCGATTTTCAACCGCGGCAGCTGCGTCAGCAATACTGTTGCCGTTGGGCAGTACCGTGGCGGTCCCCACAATACGTTGCTTCACTTGACTAGGCGTCAGGTGCGGTTCGTTCTGCAGAATCAGGGCTGCAATTGCTGCGATCTGGGGAGCCGCGTAGGAGAGTCCTCCCTCTAATTCTGCCGGTCGATCTTCATCCAAGAAAAAAGTGAAGGTTCCCACTTCCCAGCTTGGCGAGCGCCAATATCCTGGGCGAATGACCGCTTCATTGGGACCGGTGTAGTCTGACCAAACGAACACGATGCCGGCTGCAA
>JAUQXC010000774.1 GCA_030834825.1 Thermoflexales bacterium | reverse complement strand
CGCCACCGCTGCCCGCCGTGGCTTTGTTGCCGTTGTTGCTGAACCCAAAGTCCACGCCATCACACTCTACGCGGGGGCTGTCGCTGGCGTAGATCGCTCCGCCGTTGTCGGCGGTATTCACCAGGATCTGCGGCCGGGTGTTAAAGTAGTCATCGAACCACACCCGCGATCCGTTAGCCAGATAGAACACGCCGCCATTGCCTACGGCGGCGTTGGAGGTGGCCTGAATCTGACCATACACATCAAAGTATGCGCCACTATTCGCATACACAGCGCCGCCGTCGCCGCCGGCTGTGTTGGTATTAAGGTTCAGCTGTTGTCCGTTCGTGGCAGACAGTTGCACCGTATCGCTATTAGCGACGTAGAGTGCACCGCCGTTGCCGCTGGCATGGTTGACCGCCAGATAACTGGCGCGGTCGCCACCTGCGTTAAAAGCGGCGTCACCTGTGCTATAAATCGCCACAGCGCCGCCATTGCCGCCGGCATTGTTCCAACGCAGGTCCCACCAGCCGGTGAGGTCCAGCGTGCCGGCATTCAGATAGATCGCGCCGCCGTGCGTGGCGGCCGAGTTGTGTTGCAGTGTCGCATTGGAGATGTTAACATCCGATGTACCCGTCGCGGCGATGGCGCCGCCTTCACCCGTGAGCGCCTGGTTATTGACGAACGTGGAGCCGTTTGTAATGTTGAGAGTGCTGGCATTCCATAACCGCACGCCGCCGCCATTCGCCCTGGCGGTATTACTGAGTATTTGACTGCCATCCAGTGTCACTGTTGAGTCGCTGATGTACAGACCGGCTCCACGTCCTTCACCGCTGGCGGGGGCCAGATGCTGCTCGATTCGGCTGTTGGTCAACGTCAGCACACTGCCGTTTGTTAGATAGGCGCCCCCGCCAAAGGTGACAATGTTCGAGAGGAAAGTGTTGCTGGCGATGAGGGTATTGCTGAGCGTGGCGTGAGTGCCATCGGCGAGATACAAGCCGGCCCCATAGTAACCATTAATTCCCAGACGATTGGGGTGAGAGGGATCTCCAACTTTGGCGTCGATCAAGTTGAGCCTGCCGTTCTGTGCGTACAGGCCTCCACCTGCTAGGGCCGCCAGGTTTCCGTAGAGCGGGCTGTCATGCAAATTGACCGTGCTGGTCACCACATGGATGCCCCCGCCCTGGTCCGCTTGATTGTTTTCGATCCAGGCATTCCCGACCAGGCTGATCGCGCCATTTTCTTCGATGGCGAAGCCCCCGCCCACACTGCCAGCCCCCGCCGCTACATTATCTTGCACATCTGCGCCGCTGAGCTCCACGGTGCCACCGACTACCGAAAAACCGCCGCCGCTAGCCGCACAATTGTCATTAACATCCGAGTAGGTCTCCAGCCCCACAAACTTGCCTCGTACTCGCACACCGCCGCCGCTTGATGTGCCGGTATTGTCATGGATGAGCGAACCATGGGTGGTTGTGACTGTCGCGTCAGTATCGATCCAAATGCCGCCGCCATAAACTCCGTGGTTGTTGAATACATCGACATTGTCCAGCGTAACTTGTGCGCCGCCAAACACATCCAGGCCACTGCCGGTCGTGCTGCCCCAGGCTACTTCCAGATTGCGCAGCAGGATGCTGCCGCCCGAGATATCAAACGTGCTGCCGCTGCTGAGGCTGCCCTCAACGTGCGCCGTGTTAGCGCCGGTGACAGCGCAGGTGCTGTCGTAACCACCTTCAATGGTGATGACTTTGCTGCCGGTGATATCAACGTTTTCAAAGTACACCCCGGTTGACACGCGCACCGTATCGCCATGGTTGGCTGCATTCACTGCTTCCTGGATAGTCGGATAGGCGCACGTTCCGTTGACGCCCACCCGGTTCACCGCGTCAGGCGCTGTGGGTACGATCGGTAGTCCACCCGATCGATTGAGCTGCGCCTCGGCGTCTTGAATCTCGGCTTGCGCCAATTCCAAAGCGCGCCCTGTCAATTGGTCGCGCAACGCCAGCACGGCGTGGGGTCCCTGGGCGTGCGCCGCTTCGATGAGCGCCCACATGTCACGATCGGCTTGTGCTTGCGCGGGATCGATCGCGTTCTCCTCCAGCCCGCGTTGCCACTGTTCACCAGGGATCTCGCCTGTCACAATCAGCGCTTCAGGCACTGCGCTTAATTCACCCTCTGATACAACGGGCGTCTGCGCTGACGTGGTTGAGAGCGGCTGCGGTGCACCGGACACTTTGAATTGGCAGACACCCGCGTCCAGGGTCCGGCAACCTTCGCAGGCCAGCGAATAGTCCTGTGGACCCTGTGGGACGGTCGTGCCCTTCACGCGCACGATCCATGTGCCAATTTCGGGATTGGGCACCGTGATTTGTTCCTGGTTGTCGCGGTTGTTCACGCCGCGTGTGGCGGGGTCGGCTGGGATGGCCGGATTCAGCACCCACGGTCGCCATACTGCGCCGCTGGGAGCGATCAGTTCCACATCCAGGTTATTGATCAAGGCGGGATTCGCGAGGAAGGTGGCCTGATAGTCATCCCAGGCCAGTGACACTTGCGCGGGCGTCGTGTTCGTCATCACTGGAAAGTAGAAAACGTCGATGTCGCCTTGCACCACATTGTTCTGCAGGAAAGCTGTGCGCGAAATTAACTGGACGGAAGCCAAAATATCCACCTGCCCAAAGCCCCACTGATAATCGGGGCCGGGGTTGCCAAAGTCATCGGCCGTCTGCATCAGAATCGCCTTCGCCGTGGACGGCCAGAAGTTGCCACTGGTCCCATACACCGTCCGGTAGTGCTGGAGCATCAACGCGATACTGCCGCCCACCGCGGGGGTCGCCATTGAAGTGCCGCACATGACGGTATAAGCGTTCAGCGGACTGTTGTCCGTCGACTTGATACCGCCGTCGCCGCCGTTTTGACAGCCACCAGCCACGACGATGGGCTTGATCCGCCCATCCTGCGTCGGTCCCCAGGAACTGAATGTCGTCATCGAGTTATCATTGGTGTTGGAAGCGCCGACGTGAATGGGGTTCTTGGCAGCCGCGGGTGGCGCAATCGAGTTGTAGGTGTCGCTGCATGAGTTTTCGCCAGAGCCGTGCTGGTTCCGTTCGTTGCCAACAGCCCAGGTGCTGATATACTTCTCGCCAAGGCCCACGACGCTGTTGCCACCCCGGACGATCTGATCGATCAATACATCTGACGCGCCGTATTTGCCCATCAGGGTGCAGGTCGTCGAATAGTTCCGGTAAACGTTGGACCCCACGCTGGCTGTGCCCAGGTCTGCACCATACATGTTTTGAGCGGCGGCAAAATCGCTTTCGATGTCCGGCACGTTCTGATAGAAAATGGGGCCGGTCCCCGTGTAGTTGGTGCCGTATGAAATGAGATCGACCGCCGGCGCCATGCCGCGCCATTGCAGCGCCGTAGTACCGCCCTGTGCCACGCTGTTCGCGCCGCTGCCGCCCACAGTGCCCGCCACATGTGTCGAGTGATCGCTGACGGTATCGGCGTCGCCATGCGTCAGGCGTGTGCCGAAGTCGATGTGATCGCCTACCTGACCACTGTCATACACCAGAACATCGATATTGGTTCCATTCAAATTGTATGGAGCGGCCTGCACGGTATTCACGCCGATCTGCTGGCGGATGCCGTCGTTCGTGGGGCCTAACGGCGGCTCGGCCGGTTCGATCCACTGTACGGCTTCCTCGGCCGCCAGGGCGCGAATGTTTTGTTGTGGCATCTCCACCATCAATAGCTGGATGCCGATCACTTCGCCCGTGATCTTTCCGCCATATTTCTCCAGCAGCGCACGTGTGGTCGCCATCTCTTCATCGAGATGCGTCACTACGTAAACGGCCG
>JAUQXC010000773.1 GCA_030834825.1 Thermoflexales bacterium | reverse complement strand
ACGCTGGTCACCCATAGAGTGCTCGACCGGGAACCGCATAGAAGCCGGTCAGCCGCGCCACAGGAGAACGCAATGACAACGATTGACTATCTGAGATGGCTGGTTGAGAAGTGCGAGGTTGACCCTGCCTTTGAGACAAATCTGTACGTCAGGGCGCGGTTGGGTTTGGGCTACCAGCCGGACATTATGACTCTCTTCCGGGAGCTGTCCGTCACGCCGCAACTGCGGTATTTCAACGAGGGTGGCGATCCCTACGATATCTCTGGTGGTGATGGCAAGTGGGAGTTAGCTACGGGCGACCTCGCGCGCTACACGGAGACGACGACGACATCGCAGGAGGTAACGACATGGCGGATCAAGTGAGCGTGAGTGATCTATGCAACGCACGAGCTATCCGGGACTGCATCCGGGATCACGCAAGCGAGCTCTACGATGGGCGGATCTACATCACCTGCGGACCCTACAGTATGACGGTCACGGTCGAAACCGGTGGCGGCGACCCAGAGGGTTATCCGGGCGCAGAGACTATCGCCGTGACAGTCGAGAGCGATTACGCCGAGTTGAACAGTCGATTCTGCGCGTATCGGTGCAGCGTCCCAGACGACACATATGATCCGTTCGAGGAGGACGACAATGAAGCTAAGTGAGTACGCCTTTGATATTGCTATGTGCATCCTATCCGTAGGGATGCTGACGATAATCGTATGGGCTTTGATCACCACGCGAGCAGGCGACGAATTGACCCCTCCGGTGACGGCAAACACCGGACTGGGACTAGCGGACGGGGAGCCGTTAAAGGACATGACAGGGTCATGTTCCCTAGCTCTCGCGGTGAACCGTCCCTCCCAGACCTGGACGTTCTCGGTCTATGCGACCAGGTACCACGGACGTACCGCCGCTGATGGGTCTATCTACGACCACGACGGGTTCACCTGCGCCTCTAACAACCATGCATTTGGGACGCAGCTTCACATCATCGCCAATGGGCGTTGCGTGATGGTAGAGGTCACGGATCGCCTAGACAGGATGCTCGGCAAGACCAGAATCGACCTTTCGGGCGCGGCCATGCAGCGGCTCGACACAAACTATGACGGCACAGATCGAACGGCTGGTCTCCTTCGTGGGACAGCTCAAGAGGTAAATAAATGACTCGAAAACAGCGAGCCGTGCTACAACTCATTGCAGCCTCACCTGGCATTGGTGGAAGTGAGATTGCCATGAGGCTGGGAATCTCACTTCCGTCCGCATATCAGCGCGTGTGGCAATTACAGCGCAATGGTTTTGTGACTCGGCGTGGTGCCACACGCTGTAGCCTGACTCTCACAGACAAGGGAAAAGAAGCGATGTGGCCGTGGCTGCTGGTCCAAGGGGATGGTGGATTGGTTATCATAGCGCCATGAAGACGATCTCCCCTGACGTTTGGCGATGCATCCGCGACTGGGCGAGCCGGGAGTGCGACCCCACGCTCTGCCGGGTCTTGCCGAATGGCGGCGATGGATGCCCGGTAGTCCAGGAGATTGACGACCGGGCGATTCGCTGGGACATCGTGGAGACCGTGCTTTCGCGGATACACGATGTTTGCCCAACTGAGATCGCCCGCGATATGCTGCTGCACATAGGTTTTCACGGGAAGAACCTGGAGTCGTACATGATTTACAGGCTCCCGGAGGACACGTTGACACGGGCGCACCAGGCGTTATTGCGCTGGGCCACGCGGAACAGGACGAAGTGGATGGGGGAGATTTGCAGACGTATCGCCATTGGGTTAGGCGATGCCAAAGATCGGCTGAAGCTGCCGAATGTGGATGTGTTGAGATGACGGAGGAACGGTGATGCACCCTGACAATGATCCTCGCTATATCGCCGCAGACCATGCAATCCGTGAGGCCGAGCGGTTTATCCAGCGGGCGCGGGCGTGGATGGTCCGGTACGAGAAGGACAGCCCGCCTTCGTGGTCGCACCTCAACACCCGCGAAGGGGGTGCGATGGACCGGGCATCACTCGATCTATCGGACGCTCTCGTGAAACTGAGGAAGCGAGGGCGATGAACACAGTTTCGGCCTACGGGCCGGACGGAGGAATAATGATGACCATAGAACAAGTGAGGCAGGCATGGCGCGGGTTTCGGTGTTGGCTGGGTCTGCACAAGTGGGGTCGTTGGCACTCTACGCGAGTGCGCTACGCTTTCTTCAACCCACGCGGCGTATGGACTGAGACGCAGGAGCGCACCTGTGAATGGTGCGGACTGGAGGACATTAAATGACGAATGGCGACGGCGCAGGTTACGGCGACGGCGCAGGTTACGGCGACGGCGAGGCTCTCTCGTGGGATGAGTTCACTCAAGCCTACTACGAAAACCTCATCGCTAAGAACGGCAATGCCGATGAATACAGCTGGGAAGGCGCACAAGAATGGGCGTCTGACGAAGGTTTCTATTTCGTCCCCGAATCTGGCAGCATTTGCCCATCGCTGGCGTAGTCAAAGAAGCGGGGCTTCCGGCCCTGCCCTGAGCCGCCCCAGGGCGGTTGAGGGGAGACGCCGGACTCCACAAACCGGCAAGGAGTAAGACAATGACAAGACGAACAGATCAAGACCTCGACCAGATGGAGGGCTGGGACCTCTACGAAGCACTCCTCAGTCCGTGGGTCACGCCGGAGATCGGAGCTCCGCATCTCGACCGGCTGGAGGGCAGGGACCTCTCCCTCACCCTCCGATACTGCCCGTGGATCACGGCGGAGATCGGAACTCTACATCTCGACCGGCTGAAGGGTCGGGACCTCTCCCGCGCCCTCCTCAGCCCGTGGACCACGGCTGAAATTGGAACTCCGCACCTCGACCGGCTGGAGGGCTGGGGCCTCTCCCGCGCCCTCCGATACTGCCCGTGGATCACGGCTGAGATCAGAGAGAAGTTCGCAGACTGACTCGCCACCCACCCCGACCCGCCGAGGGTTGGGCGAGGGGCTTGACCTCTCGCCGAGTCCTCGGAGACTCGAATCAGACGGCCCGGACAGATAGGAGTGACAATGAAACGAAGTGATTTCGCGATAGGTGATCGGCTACTTGTACAAACGTACTACAGTAGTACACATCCAATAGAAATAACTGTGTTGGAGATCGCGCAGAAAGCAGTCAAAGTGCGCCACGCTAGCGGCGGGGAAACGTGGGAGATATTCCAATCTCCCTCTACGAATGACGACGTCGAGCACTGGACGTTACTAGAGCGATTGCCAAATGGAGAAACCAATGACGAATGAAGAAGTGAGAGAGAATGCGCGGATGTGGCTATCGGCGCATCTGGATAGTGACGACGATATAAAGACGCCCTGGGGCCAGCGGGGATTACAAAACCTTATCGACGCACTCCTTCACGCCTACAATGCGGGGGTGGAGGATGCGGCACGTGCTTCCTGGGACGCCATCCATGAACTCGATCCGTCAGGACGATTCCACGACGCCCAAGAGGTAGCGAATACTGCAATCCGCGACCTGAAGCTCTGTGAGGGGGAGGATGATGGTACGAATGGATGTTGAGCCAACAATCAGGGTCCGCATTTTCAGGGGCGATGCGATCAGCCTGTGTCTCGGCAACACAGGTGATGATGACTTCCCTGAGTGGTGCGAGTTGGAATTATCGCTCGACAAAGCGCGAGAACTGCGGCGGCTTCTCACGCGGGAACTGCGTCATGCCGCCACGAGCAAGGATGAAGGCACGGAAACAACATGAATGACATCACTACCGTAGAGGCTACATCGTGGCAAGTGACTGAGCGCATTGGCCCCTACGAGTTCTTCTGTGAGCCACTCCAGAAAGGATCATATCTCGTGTGGGCTTACGACGACAGGGCCGAAATATCCAGTTGGGGAAAGTGCGTGGACGTGCGGATAGTGTATGGACCTAAGCGCGAGGCACTTGCGGAATATCGGGCAATGAAGCGTCGCCTGACAGCAACGGAGGAAGGGAATGAACCAAGAATATGATGGGTATGGAAGGATGGAGGTTAGGCATGAGTGAATGTTCATTCCTTTGCCCTGGCTGTGGAGAGGCGACGGAAACGGTGGGTGCGAGAATGTGTTGTGACTGCGGCGCAATCGTGTGTGACGATTGTTTCCATTACCAAACGCGGCGATGCCCACGATGCGACACGATCAACATGGGTCGATGCCTCGTGATAGGGCCGCACTACACGTGTGTTCTATTGGGGATGCTTGGGCGGCTGGCGACGCTTATGGAACACGATGTGACGGTGGAAGAGTTGCAGGAGCTATCGGCGACCGCCGCCGAGTTGTTGGCGTTTTGCAATAAGGACTGGAAGGATGGAGGCGAGTGATGAGACGTATCATTACATTCGTCACGTCGCGGGACGCGCTGCCCGATGAGTTTTGGGCGCTTGTGAGGCCGAGTTACGGCGAACCCGCGTTCATCTTCGATGGCGCGGAAAACATCCGGGTCACCATTGAACCCCTGGGCGACGAAAACCCGCAGCCACCACCGGCGGAGCAACCATGACCCACCCCGACTGTGTAAGAGAGAGGGATGTGGGTGCCGTTTCCAGCGGACTCTATGAAGCCTATCGCGGCACGGTGATCCTGGGGCGCTACCAGTCTGAGGACAAGCCGGGGCGCATCGCAACGGTCACGCGCCGAAAGGAATGCAAACACCGCCCTTTCCACGTCCATCGGGTTTCGTTCCGGCCTGGGCGGGAGTACGAATGGGGCAGCAACTACGCTTGCGAACACCGAGCGCATGAGGCCGCAAAGAAGTATGTGGAGGGGAAGCCGTGATGACTGATCTACAAGACGTGAACGCGAAGATTGCCGCGCTCGAAACCAAGGACCCGTCGGACACGATCCGTATGACGGTCAAGGAACTGCTATTGCTCCTGCGGGCCTATCGCTGTGAGGTCGCGCGGGCTGATGCGCTTGCTGCGGTGATCAAAAAGGCGATCCTCCACGACCAAGGAGGGGGAGAGTGATGTCGGGCGCCATTCTGATCGAATATCTGCGACCAGGGCAGAACTTCCACGGCCACGATCTCATAATCGCCGCCAAACCGTCCGAGCGGACGTTCATGGGCCAACCCTGCCGCGAGATTACAGTCGGCTATCCGGGGGAGCCAATCGCACGAGAATATGTCACAGAACGGCTCACAGGCTCCACAGAGCGGCAAATCCGCAAGTGGATGCTGGCGTGGGCTAACGAGAAGTGGGAGGAATACAGGTCAAGCAAACCACAGGAGGAAAAATGATGGGGTATTTTTCGAATGGATCAGAGGCTGACGCTTACTGGCATACATTCTGTAAGCGGTGTGTTCACGGGCAATCGCCGTGCCCAGTATGGGTCGCGCACTATTTGTACAATTACGAGGAGTGCAACAACGAAAACAGCATATTGCACATCCTGATCCCCTTAGGGGACGACGGGAGCGGCCCGTTTCAGAGTGGAAAGTGCACCATGTTCGTTCCGGCTGAACAGGAACCAAGTGTCGGGAGTACCAATTAGGAGGCCAACACATGAACTTCATTACAGACTACAGCAGTTGGGAAAATGGTGATTATGTTGTCACCATCCGCCCTGATTGGGAGAAATCTTGGAGGTCTGTTGCGGTTGGACGTACCCTATCGAAAGACCGGGCTGTCCAAGTGTCTGAGTGGCTGCAGAGTGCCATGCCTTATCTCTGGCGGGTTTTCGAGAACGTCACAGCGGTACAACGTGGATGTACTACCACAGGAGATAGACTGATGACACAGATGACACGAGAAGAGATCGGCTCGCTGGTTGGCCGCTTGCGCGAGTTCAACGAGTGGCGCAGGGACGGCGAAGGGGAAATGCCAGACCCGCGCCAAATCGGGATCGACCTGGACAGGGCGGCAGACTTGTTGGAGAGGATGGGCGAACTTAGTCGCCGACACCCACAGGAACCTCCACCTCCGGTTCAGGAGTAGTTCCCTGCCGGATATAGTCGATCTCGCTCTTGCCCTCGACCGTGAACGACGCCTCGCCTGCAAACCAGGATAGCACGTCCGATCCGATAGAGTTCAGGTAGTTCAAAAGCGCAGTCGCGCCCGACAGGTGGCTATAGTCGTTGAGGAACCGCGACGTACCAGGGCTCGCGCCTGATCCAGATGAAAGCCCGTGCGTCCACGCCTCTTCATGGAACTGGTCGTGAATCGAGAACCCGGTTGTCGCAGGGTTCAATCTATCATCGAACTTGGATGCCGCAGAAGCGTCCGTGTCCACAAAGTTCACGATCTGCACGTTGGGACCGCCGCCATGCTGAAGCGATATTCCCGTCTGATTCGTCACGGTACACCCCGTCACAAAGATCGACGCCGCCCCATCGTCCAGATAGAGGCCACGCGCCTTGCAGTTCGAGAGCGTCAGGTCCTTGATCGTGAGGTCCCCGAACAACGACCGGCCAACATAGAAGTTGCCATGATCGGTAGTCGCATCCCCTTCACTAAACCCATTCGCAATCGTGATGCCTTGAAAAAGGCCCTTATTCAAACCCGACAAGTTGACAGCGTTGAACGCAAGCGGGTGGAGTCCCACGTGAACCGAGTTGTATGGGGAATTGGTGAATGCGAGGTCGTGGAACTCATGTCCAACCCCGGCGACCTCGACCTTCGAGTTGTCGAGCGTACACCCACGGAGAACGTGCGAACCGCCCGTCAGCGTAGCCCTGTCGCCGCCCGCAATGCGGATGCAGCCGCGCCCTTGTGGATACGTCTCGTCCGCCTCCAATGCACAGTCGTAAAACGCTATGTTTTCGACTGTGAGGCCCGCTGACGCCTCTGTGGTATTGAGCGCGACCGCAAGCCCAAAGCCGCTGGTGGGCGCACCATAGATGCCGCCTGACGCCTTGGAATTGCGCAGCACACAAGCGCCCGTCCCAGACTTTTGGAACATTGTGCCCGTGAAGCCCGTCGCGGGCTTGATCGTCGCGCCGTTCAAATCGAGGATAACCCCCGCCGGTAAATGGACGGTCCTTGCGATGCGGTATGTTTTACCAGCCGCGAGTTGAATGAGGCTGTTCACTATAGCCCCGCGTACCGCATCAGATATTCTTCGATCTTTTGCCGCGTGGTGTCCGAGTGGACTTCAGAGAAGAGTAGAATGGCCTTGATGTCACCGTCCCAGTAGTTGCCGAGGGTCGGTCTGCGGAGCGTCCCAATCCCGAACCGGGTGAACGTACAGGTGCCAACATTGTAATTGCCTGCGGGTGTGCCCGTGAGGGTCAATGCGGTTCCGTCCCTGTAAATCTGGATAATAGAGCCGTCAAACCTACTGCACATTACACGCGCCGCCGACGTGCCCTCGGTTTCTGAACTGATCGGATTTTGCGCCGAAGCGGAGTCATCGACGCGCCTTGCATTGTACTTATTGGAATTGTCGAGCCGCCCCATTGAGTCTAGCTGGTTGAAAGAACTATTGTGACCGAGCGATACCAGCGTCTTGGTGGTTGTGCCTGTGTATCCCAACTTGAACACCACGTAGAGGGTGTAAGGAATATCATCGCCAGACAAATACGGAGCCACGTCGTCTGCAAACATATTGTGGCTGTATGTGTCGTCAAACTCTACTGAACCGCCATTGATCGCCGCCGAGTTGAAGATGGGCCTGTTGGCGCTAGCGGTTTGCGTTGCGTCGAGTCCAAGCGGCCCACGATCTACCCATGTCGTGATAGGGCACCCCGTGACTGGACGGTGCCCCAAAATCCCGCCTGCCGTCGTTGGTGATGCATTGCGGGTTAGGTCGTTCGATCCAACAGCGTCGAGACAAACACCATTATTCTCATGTAAGTCCCACCACGAGACAAGGGAGGTTATGATGCTGCCGCTCAAGTCGGCATACTGCTTACCACGGCCTGAATTATAGAGTGATGTAACCTCATCCGACGTGAGCACACGGGACCAAAACCCAAAGGAATCAAGCCACCCGTTATGGTAACTGGTACCCCCGATCTCTCGCCCCATGTAAAATACTGGCGCAACTGGCGCATTGTGCGCGTCAGGGTCGAATGCAGTAGTCGTAAACGCTCCCCCATTGATCGAGATGCCGATTTCGTCGTTGGTTTCGTCACAGTACGCAACCACGAACACGCGGGTAGCCGCAGACACCGCAGCCGTGACCGCTGCCTGATCGTTGCCATAGTTGTTTACGTCCCACTTGAGAGCCAGGTCAGCATGAGAGTAAAACAGTCGGTACCAGTAGTTTGGGGTCGTGGTAGCGTCACCCCACTCGAATAAGGAGCGGTTCGCACCCACCGTGTCCAAGTAGACCCAGCCAGCCACCGTGTAGTCATAATGGTTCGCGCCAATGTCATTAGGAGCCGCCGCAATGGACAAGTATTGGGAACTGGCTGAGGCTAACTGCTGCGCTCCGTGAGTCGTCAGATATGTCGGCTTCGAGTCATAACCGGCAATCAGGTTTGGGAGTAGCCACGGACTAAACTCCGCATCCAGCCTCCGCCTGTGGTCACGTGATAGTAGCGACAGTCTCATTGCGCTTCTTCGCGGTATCTAACCACCAATTCCAACTGTTCATCATCACCAGCCGCGTCATTAATGGATGTGGCCGATTTCAATTGGAATATCCAAAAGAGGGAACTTACTGATTCAAACGCAAACGCAACAGCCTTGGATGCCACGGCGCCACCGGTATCATTAGTAGACCATAGCGAGGAATCAATCTCAACCTGCGCTACGACCTTCGGGAAGTTTGCCGCGCCAAGCGTAGTAGCCCCGACAGATACGTTTGGGTCTGCGTTGAGTCCAAACAGCGTTCCTTCCGGTCTCAACACAGCACCAGACCCGTCTTCTGTGCTAATCAGCGTGACGTTCAATATCTCTCCTGAGATTGTGCGGGAGAACGCCTGCTCCACTTCTTGGCTGTACTCGTACTGGTCCACTTGCTCGTTGACCCCAACAAGCTCCAATACTCCTGACGATTGAATCTCTGTGGGCCTGCGGTATGGAGTGACAACACCCAACGACGCGAGGCCTGAGCACGAACCCGATACCCGTGTAATGGTAACCGACGCGAACCCATACACTTCCAGGTCGATCATGTCTCCGGCGGATGGCGTATACTGATCGCCTGGGCCATACCATTTCCCTGTGGCTACGTCGCGGAACGCTATGTTCCGACCTGTCGTGTCCGTGGGAGCGGTCGCTGTGATTGTCCCCACAAACGAACTGACTGCCGTGAACACGATCCGCAATGTGTTGCTGTAACGCACATTGATCGTGGCCGTGGCATTCGCCGCGTTCGCTACAGAGAATGGCTGAGTAGATGTAATAGTTGGGGTCATGGTGCCTCCTTGTCATTAGAATCCAAAAATCTCCGCGTGGCCTCCTTTACGCTTAACGGATCACCCGTAACGCTCGTTGTGAAAAAGCTCTCCCTCAATAGTGGATCATACGTCGAAATTGTGACAAGCGTGTTGAATCCATGCCGACGGGCACGCTCCTGCAATCTCTCAAACACAGCGACGTATCTCATCAGATAGTCAGACACACTATCGCGGGCGTCATCCTGGGAATGAGTGGCCATGTCTTCAGGTTCCATCTATCTCCTCTCGTTGAACTTGGTCCAAATGCCCTTCGCCGCGCCGCCTTTGTCGATCATCTTGTAGACTTCTTTCACCCAGAACACTTCTTTCTTTGATAGCTCGACGCCCGCTGTCTTCATTGCGTCCACAAACTCTTTTTCGTTTTTACTCTTCGACTTCATGCCGACAATTATGGCGTCAACTATATTTTGCGGCAATCTTGCCGATACGGGCTCCAGGGGTTTTTTCCATTTCGCCTTTGGATCGGTGTGCTCGATCAGTAACCCATAACCTCCCAATGTACCAGCGTCGAGCAACTTGTCCAGCACATACTTTGCGACGCCCTTTGCGTCGTCACCCGTGAATCCATCTTGTATCTCAGACCACAGTTTCTTGGCTTCCGGTAATTCCGTGCGACTCCATGCCCCTGCAAGCTCCCTGACATCTCTTTCGGACACGGCGTTGTGAATCCCCTCTCGCGTTTTGCCCCAAAAGTCACGAAAACCCTCGACTCCAACCCCAGCGACCGTACCCGCAATGACGAGCCTTGCCAATGGGACAGCGTTGCCCTTGCGAGCCTCCTTGACCGCCCATCCCACATTGCGGGCCTGCCCATACATGAATGTCTTGAACCTCATGTATATTCTCCCTAACGGCGTGTTCATTACGGGAGCGAGGTCGATGGCGCGAGTGCGAACCTGCGTCTTGGTACCAGCGCTCATTGCGCGAACCACATCGTCGGCAGACATGCCCGTTTCCTTCATGCGGATAATGTCTGCGTTTGTGAACTCGGCCCAATCTTCGAGCCACCTATAGGCAGCGTTGTTTGAAATGGCTCCGTTCTTGACCTTGACTTTGCCTACCATATCCTGCGCGTGGATAGCTCCAGCAAGCGCGGCATGAACTCGGCTCATTCGGTCGGTCCAGCGCATTGGGGTCGTCGCCATGCCTGTAATATCTCGCGCTACGCCCCGTAAATCCGCAAACCCCAACAGCGACAACAAGTCTTGGTCTATGACGCCAGACAACTTGATGGTGTCGATGATCTCGCGCCCTGTCACAAGGTCTTTGGCCAATAGTGCAGCCGACTTCATGAACGCCCTTGCGCCCATAATGCCAAGCGTAGACGCAGTTTGTGTTACCTGCAAGAATGCCGTAGTTGGGAGCGTCAACTTGGTGATTGCTTGGTACATTCCCTCGGCAGACGCAAACCTATGCGCCTGTGTATCGAATAACGACCTTGGGCTGATGGCTGAGTCGATAAGGTCTTTCGCCTCCTTCGCACCGTGGGGCAGCGCGGCCAACTTCTCGGTAAGTAGCGTATAGTCTTTGCCCCATCGCTTTGCCGCGGCGATGTCCATCGACGCCTGTGCGATGTACTTTTCAGCGACAGACAGAAAGTCTCGGTCGTAGAAACTGTCAGGTAAAAGGCCGCCCGTTCGCTGCCGCCTCAGCCTGGACGCTATCGGGGAATGTATCTCTACGACACCCTGGCCGAACGCCTCTCGGATTATCTCCGCAGCCTCATCGTCAGTATTGGCAAACCCATTCTTCTTTAGATGGCCTATCGCCTCAGACCGCACCTGAGACCCCTCCCTAAACAGGTTGCTACGCACATCTGCTCGCAACACCCTCGGAAAGAACTTGTCAGGGTCTACCAATTGTTCGCGCACGAACGACAAGCCGCTCGGAAGACTAACCGTGTCCTTTCCCCTACCCACCTGAACAGTAATGCTGTTTGCGTCTGTAGCGATCACCACGCCAGACTTTATCTTGCCGTCCGCAGCCCACCGCACTTCTGTACCAATAAGTTGCTTCCCTTCTGGGTGCGACCCTACGCGGTCCATCACGCCGACGCCAAACTTCTTCGCATTGGCTTTTACAGCCTTGACGATGGACACCCACTCCTTCCATAGCCGCGATTCTGATTTCGATAATGCCTTCCCGCTCTCGACCTTGGAAACGATGTCTAAGCCGTTTCCGCGAATACCGAGCGACGTTCTTGCCGACCGAGATATTCCGTACAACTTACCGAAAGTGGCCCTCGTCGTTTCCTTCAAGCGAAACCCATAAGTAGCAGTATGCTTGGCAGCATCATCGAATA
>JAUQXC010000772.1 GCA_030834825.1 Thermoflexales bacterium | reverse complement strand
CCAACGCATCTGCCAAGTTTGAAGTATACGCCTGCCGGTGCGGTAACACAACCGGTAGATTGGATGTGGTATCATACGATCAGCACAGGAGGAATCATGAGCGTGGAATCATCCAGTGGCGGTACGGGCAATAAACTCCAGACCGGGTGTCTGCTTTTCCTGGCAGCGATCGTCATCATCTGTGTGATCATCGGCATCGCCGTGCCCAGCCTCGGCAACTCACTGCTGCAAAGCGTCATCCAGCTGCCGGGCAACCTCATTCAAGTGCCGCCGCCCACGCCCACCATTATCGTGCTGCCCACGGTGATCACTCAGATCAAGCCGCTGGGGCAACTGCACACAGCCAGTTACTTCCTCTCCACCGTCGTCGATACGCAGATGCCGATCGGGGCGTTGAATCAGGTTCAGCGGGTCTTACTGGTGGCCTGCGGGAAAGTGGATGCCGGAGTCGATCTGGCCAAGCTCAATCCGCCGGACATCATCACCAGCGGAGAGAAGGTGATCATCCGTTTGCCGCCCGCCGAAGTTTTCACGTCACAATTGTTCGATGATCGCAAATGCACCTACGTGGTGCTGCGCCAGGAAGGCGTGCTGCTCCCGCCCAACACGGTGCTGGAGACGGCGGCGCGTGAAGCCGCGGTAGCCAACTTCAGGGAGACGGCGCTGGCCAACGGCATTTTGGATCAGGCGCGGAACAATGCCGAGGGTGAGCTGCGCCGGTTGTTGACACTGCTGGGCTATCGCGACATTCAGTTTGCGAAGTAAAGCGTACTGCGCAAAACGTAACTCCCCGTTACGTTTTACGCAGTACTCATTACGCTTTGCGTCAGGGGGAGACGATGAGTGATCCGGCTTTTGCTTTTGGGGGGGAGATCGTCTGGCGGCCCACGCCGGAGTTGATCGCGCAGTCGCGTTTGAAACAGTTCATGGATCAAACTGGGCTGGCGACATTTGACGAACTGCTGCGCTATTCCACCACCGACCTCGAATGGTTCTGGAATGCCGTGCTGAAGTTCCTCGACATTCAGTTCTATCAACCCTATTCCAACATCGTCGATCTCTCGCAGGGCATTGAGCGGCCCGTGTGGTGCGTGGGCGGCGTGCTGAACATCGTCCACAACTGTCTCGACAAACGCATCGGTACGCCGGACGAGCACAAACTCGCGTTGATCTACGAAAGCGAAGAAGGCCGCACCCGCACTTACACCTACGGCCAACTCTATCGTGAAGTCAACCGCTGCGCGAACGGGCTGCGCGGACTTGGCTTGCAGAAGGGCGACGCCATTGGCCTGTTCATGCCGATGATCCCTGAGATCGTTATCGCCCTGCTCGCCATCGTCAAGATCGGCGGCATCGTACTACCTTTATTCTCCGGCTACGGCGAGGCCGCCATCGCCACCCGCCTGAACGACGCGGAGGCCAAAGCGCTCTTTACCGCCGACGGCTTTTATCGGCGCGGACAAAAGGTTCAGATGAAGCGCATCGCCGATGAAGCCCTGCGGCAGGTGCCCACCGTGCAGCACCTGATCGTGGTGGATCGCGTGAACAACGGCGCGCCCCTCCAGGAGGGGCGCGATCACTGGTGGCGCGCCTTGATCGACTGGCAGTCCGATCAGGCTTATACTGAGCACACCGCCGCCGAAGATCCGTTGATGATCATCTACACGTCCGGCACGACGGGCCAACCGAAGGGGGCCGTGCATACGCACTGCGGCTTTCCCATCAAGGCCGCGCAGGACATGGCCCACGGCCTCGATCTGCACGCAGACGAAGTGCTGTACTGGCTCACCGACATGGGCTGGATGATGGGGCCGTGGTTGGTCTTCGGCACACTGCTCCTGGGCGCGACAATGGTGATCTACGACGGCGCGCCGGATTATCCCGGGCCTAATCGGTTGTGGAGTCTCGTCGAGCGGCATCACGTCACGGCGCTGGGCATCTCGCCCACGCTGGTGCGCGCGCTCATCCGTTACGGGGATGAACCCATCAAGCAGCATAATCTCTCCTCGCTGCGCAAGTTCGCTTCAACGGGCGAGCCGTGGAATCCCGATCCGTGGTTGTGGCTGTTCAACACGGTGGGCCAGGGCAAGTTGCCCATCATCAACTATTCGGGCGGCACCGAGATTAGCGGCGGCATTGTGATGGGCAATGTGCTGCTGCCCTTGAAGCCCTGCGCCTTCAGCGCGCCGGTCCCCGGCATGGCGGCGGACGTCGTCGACGAAGAGGGCCGCTCGGTGCGGGGACAGGTTGGCGAGCTGGTGATCAGGCAGCCGTGGATCGGCATGACGCGCGGCTTCTGGCGCAACCCCGAGCGCTACATCGAAACCTACTGGAGCCGCTTCCCGCATGTGTGGGTGCACGGCGATTGGGCCGCCGTCGATGACGACGGTTTGTGGTACATCCTGGGCCGATCGGATGACACGATCAAAGTGGCAGGCAAGCGCCTCGGCCCGGCGGAAGTCGAATCGATCCTGGTATCGCATCCGTCCGTGAGTGAAGCCGCCGCGATCGGCGTACCCGATGAACTGAAGGGGCAGAGCGTGGTTGGCTTCTGCGTGTTGAAGCCCAACACTTCGGCTAGCGGCGAATTGCGCGAAGCCCTTAAAGAACTCATTGCCAACGAATTGGGCAAGCCCCTGAAGCCGCGCGAGATCAAATTCGTCAAGGATCTGCCCAAGACGCGCAACGCCAAGGTCATGCGCCGTATTATTCGCGCGGCGTATTTAGGCCAAGATCCCGGCGATACGTCGTCGTTGGAAAATCCGCAAGCCGTGGAAGAGATTCGGCAGGCGATGTGAAATGATGCTACAATCGTGTCAGAGGAGGCCGCGCAGATGGTGACGATTCCACTCAATAAAGTACAGGCCCTAGCGCGACAGGCTCAATTAGCGAACGCCGCGCACCAATCGTTGGAAGTCCCGGCCGATATGGTCGGAACGCTTGCCGATTACCTGCGCGAAACTTTGGCAGTCACCGAAGATCAGGCCTGGTTCTGGGCAGAAGAGTGGCGAGCGCGAAGCCGAAGCCGATATCGCGGCTGGCCGGGTCACGACATTCGATTCCATGGATGACTTGTTGACCGACTTGGAGCAATAGCCATGAAATATGCGCGTACGGACCGCTTCAAGAAAGCCTACGCCAAACTGCCGTCTGAGATTCAAGTCAAAGTCGTTAAAGCCTTTCAACTCTTCAAAGAAAATCCTCGCCATCCCTCGCTGGGCGTCAAACGCGTGCAAGGCATGCCCGACGTGTGGGAAGGCCACATTGACATCCACTATCGCTTCGCTTTTCATTACGAAGAAGAGGTGTGCCTCTTCCGCAACATTGGCCCGCATTCCATTGTCGAGCGTGAACCGTAGGTCCGCCGATTCGAGGATCCGCTCATTCGCTGATTCATCCCACCCAAGGACTCACACCATGGATTTCCAACTCACCGAAGAGCAGCAGTACTTCCGTCGTCTGGTACGAGACTTCGCCGAAGCCGAATTGAAGCCGCGCGCGCGTCACACCGATGAAGCCGCCGAGTTCAACTGGCTCGCCGTGAAGAAGATGGGGCCGATCGGCCTGTTAGGCCTGAACGTGCCGGAGGACTACGGCGGCGCGGGCGTCGATGCGGTCAGCGCCGCCATCGCGATCGAAGAGATCGGGCGCGGCTGTGGATCAACCGGTCTCGCTATCGCCGCGCATAACGGCCTGGGCTGTGGCCCGATCGTGCTATTCGGCTCCGAAGAATTAAAGCAGAAATTCCTGCCGCCGCTGGCCACGGGCTCGGGCAAGCTTGGCGCGCTGGCGTTGACCGAACCCGGCGCAGGCAGCGATCTCGCGGGCGGCGTGCAGACCTTCGCCCAACACGAAGGCGATGAGTGGGTCATCCAGGGCAACAAGATGTGGTGCACCAATGCCAGCAGCGCCGATACCATCGTCACGCTGTGCCGCACCGATCGATCGGGCGGATCAAAAGCGCTCTCGCTGATCCTGGTGCCGACGAACACACCCGGCCTGATCATCGCGCCGGCCGAGAAAAAGATGGGGTTGAAAGGATCGCCCACGCACGCGGTGACATATGACAACGTGCGGGTGCCGTATGAGTATCTTGTCGGCAAGGAAGGCTACGGACTGCAGCACACGCTGCAAGTGCTCGACGGCGGGCGCATCGGGATCGGCGCATTGTCGATCGGGTTGGCGCAGGCCGCTTACGAAGAAGCAATCAAGTATGCCAAGGAGCGCCACACGTTTGGCGTGCCCATCGCGCAGCATCAGGCCATTCAATGGATGATCGCCGATGCCGCCACCCAGATCGAAGCGGCGCGCCTGCTGGTCTACAAGGCTGCGTGGCTCAAGGCGAATGGTAAGCCGTTCACCAAAGAAGCCTCGATGGCGAAGTTGTTCGCTACCGAGGTTTCCGAGAAGGTGTGCTTCAACGCGATTCAGATTCACGGCGGCTACGGCTACAGCGCCGAATATCCCGTGGAGCGCATCTATCGCGATCAACGCTTGATGACCCTGGGCGAAGGGACCAGCGAGATTCAACGGTTGGTGATCGCCAGGAATGTATTGACGTAGGCCGCAAGACCCCAACATTGAGCGGGCGCCCATGAAGTTCAAGTTCACCGGCACAATTTGGTATTGGCGCGGTCCGGCGCCGCATCACTTCGTTACCGTTCCAGCGGAACTGTGCCAAGACTTAAGAACTATTTCAAGATCAGTGACCTATGGTTGGGGGATGCTCCCGGCCTTGGTCCGGATCGGCCAGACCGCGTGGAAGACTTCCTTGTTTCCCAAGGATGGCGGCTACACCGTGCCGATTCGAGCGAGTGTCCAAAAAGCCGAGAAGCTTGCCGTGGGTGACAGCGTGACCGTGCAGCTCGAGGTGGGTTAGAACCTGTTTCAAAACCGCATACTGGGCATCTCGCGGAGGGCTTCACAAATCTTTACAGGGAGTTTTATCTTGAGTCGATTTGGTTCTGACCCGCTGGCTTTTTTTAGTGCCGTGTACAACGATGTCCCGCCGTGGGAGATTGGCGCACCGCAACCGGCCATGGCCGCATTATTGGGTAAGTATCCACCGACTGGTCCCGTTTTGGACATCGGTTGCGGATCTGGCGACCTCGCCATTTATCTGGCGCAACAGGGACAGCAAGTGGTCGGCATTGATTTTGTCGAATCGGCCATCACAACGGCCCGCAACAAAATCGCGTCTTTGCCGGCCACAACAGCACACTTATTGGACTTCCAGATAGCAGACGCGCTGCGCCCATCACTTCTTCAGCAGAAGTTCGGTGCCGTTGTCGATTCCGGTTTTTATCATTTGTTTGCCTCTGATCAATGTGATCAATTGACTGATGAAGTTGCGGCGACCTTGTTGCCCAAGGGCCGTTACTACTTACATGAGTTTGCCATCGAGTTTTCAGTCCCCAATATGCCGCGCCAGATTGAGGCCGCTGAATTACAAGCCCGGTTTACCGCTGAGAGAGGCTGGCATATCAAAGAAATCCAATCCGTCGAATTTCTTAGTCGAGTCGCGCCTCCCGTTCCGGCCACATGCGCCTGCATTGAGCGCCTGCATTGAGCGTCTTCCCGCTTAGGCCGCGCCTGACGGAGGAAGGACGTCTTGCGATTTTGCCCCGCTGTCGGCTATAGGCTATTATCCGCACGTCGGATAAAACCCGGATAGGCATGTATACGAAAAAGTGCGTTGGATAATCCGTAGTTGGGCGTCCGTTTGTAATCAGGACAACAAGCAATCTCAATCTTACTGATTCTGTACTAAGGAAATCTTCAATGCCACAGCAACCTTGGGCAACTGGCCCTGGAGAAATCTTACAGCACGGCCTTTCTCTGCTTCAGAAAGATAGGGAGACGGCCTTACAGTTGAACGAAGCAAAGTTGATGTCGTGGGCTTCGCTCAGGACGGCGCGGCGAGCGATTTCGTGAGCGCCGTGCAAGTCAGGTTGTGGAGAGTTGACATGAGGCTCTGCTGTACTTATAATCCGCGTGTCCTACGTTAAGCTTGCCCATCGCTCTTGATAAGTGCACGGTGGGTCTGGTCTAACCCATTCCAACAAATCACCTCTCAATTATCAAGCCGTGACCTGATTAACGCCCCAACCGCCGGCGTGTCGGTTGAGGCCGCTATTTCCCTTACTCGCTGGATGGGAACATCAACGTACGAAAGGAAACACTATGTTGAAGTTGTTTGATCCGCCGCGACTCCTTCGGATCGGCCTGCTGATAGCACTCCTGATCGCCCCGTTGTCGATGGTTGCCCTGGGCCAGCAACCCTCCGCCCCGACCAACGGCCCTGAAGAAGATGAGCCGCTTAGTACCATCTTCTATCCCGAGTTTCGAGAAGTCAAAAATCCTGATCTGCACATGAACGAAGACGCCACCACCATTGCTGGCAATGAGTGGGTGTTGCGTCTGGCAGACAACGACGATAGTGATGCTAAGTTTAGCGGATCGGCCTGGCATGGTATCAAGCAGCCAATCAGTTCACGGTTTCAGAGCACATTTCAATTCCGCACATCCGATCCGGTTGGCGCACGCGCCGATGGCTTGGCCTTTGTGATCCATAACGATCAGCGGGAGCTGACCACGTTGGGCAATGCGGGTTGTTCACTCGGCTACGGCGGGATCACGCCGAGTGTGGCGATTGAATTTGATACCTATATCAACAATTCACTCTATTGCGCCGAGAACCAGGACCCCAACGGCGATCACGTGGGCATTCAGCTCAACGGCGATCCTAAGCATGTGGCCCCCAATTCTTTGGGCGTCAAGCAGCTGCCTCAGAATTTGGTGTCCGGGCGGGTTTACACGGCATCGATCTTCTAT
>JAUQXC010000771.1 GCA_030834825.1 Thermoflexales bacterium | reverse complement strand
GACGCCGAACTCAATCGTATCGTGCAGGAAGCGCTGACCAAGAAGATTGAGCTGGTCGAGATTATTCCCGGCAAAGGCAGCGGGCAACTCAAGAAAAAGGTCCTGCGCTTCTTGAATCAGGGGCACATCCGCCAACTGTATCATCGCGTCGAGAAAGACGACAAGAACTTCGGCCGCATTTTTATTCATTTCCGGTTCAAATGATGAAGCCCCCAGAAACAAAGAGCGGACGTGAATGATCACGTCCGCTCCATTTCTTAACTCGGCTTACGCAAATTGCGCTTGTCGTCATTCCCGCACACGCGAGAATCCAGAGTCACCGCAGCTGGACACCCGCTCACCTAGCGGATGTGACACTCTACTTCATTTCCTCCTCCACCTCAGCAGGCGTGGTGCCGATGACTGCGTCGGTGTTGATCTGCAGCAGTGGATCGGAACCGGGCTGGCCTGTCAACTTCATCGTCACACGCTCCGCCGAAATCTGCCCCATGCGCGCAAAGTTCAGCGCATCGCCCAGCACACGGGCCGCTTCCTGCGGACTGTGGAAGCCGGTGCTGTTCTCCGACGAGATGAAGTCCCAGCGCAGGTTGGCTTTACGCTGGAAGTCCCACGCTTCCTTCAAATCCTCGTCCGTGGCGCCTGCCGCCTTGGCCGCATTGATCGCGTCGATGGCGGCGATGATGGCAGTCTCGGTTTCGCGCAGCAGCTTGGCCGTGCGCGTTTGAATGGTGACGACACGCTCGGTCAGCTTGGCTTCATCCATTTTGTGGCACGACTGGCAGGCATTGGCCACATTCGTCAACGGGCTGCGGATCCAGTGATCAGACACCTTCAGCGCGCCCTCGCGGATGTAAGGCATGTGGCAGTCGGCGCACGCCACCCCCGACTGATTGTGGATACTCGTGCTGTACAATTCGAATTCCGGGTGCTGAACCTTCAACATCGGCGCGCCGGTTTCCTTGTGTGTCCAATCCTTGAAACCATATTCGTCGTAATACTCGTTGATGTTGTCGATGTTCAAGCCTTTTTCCCACGGGAAGGTGAGCAGCTTGTTGTCGCCCTCGAAGTAGTATTCCACGTGGCACTGGCCGCAGACGTACGATCGCATCTCCTGGCGCGTAGCCTTGCTCAAATCGATGCCGCGCTCCGCCATGGCGTTGGCAAAAGCCGGGCGGGTGACGCGCAGCGCCATCGTGTCCGGATCGTGGCAGTCGTTGCACGTAATGGCCGAATGCAGCGTATCCGTAATAGCTTCATAAGGCCCCTTGTTGAAAGCCTCCCAACCCATGCTCTTGATCAAGTTGGGCGCATCGCCGCTATGACAATTGGCGCACGCCCCGGGCTGCTTCACCACCACCTGGCGCTCGGTCTCTTTTTGATCGATCAGCGAGTAGAAGTGGCTGCGCTCTTCGTTGAAATCAACGGCAAAGGCATAGCCGTTCCACAAGCGCTTCATAGCCGGGAAGCGAGCCAGCTTGTCGTACTGCTGGCTGCCGCCATAGGCCGTCGGCACGGTGTCATCCTCCATCAGCATGAAGCGGCTGTATTCGCGTGGGTAATTCTGGCCCCACACCGCCGGGTCAGTCTCGCCGTCTTGGATATCGACGACCCTGACAATCGGCGCGACGGCTTCCTGCTTGCGTGTATTAATGTTAATCAGCAGTGCGCTGATGCCGATGAGCAGCACCAAGCCGACGATAAAAGCGCCGGCGACGAAGATGACCGCTCGATTGCGCCGTGATTTGGGTTGCTGAGTTGAATCCGCCATAGCATATCCTCCGGGATGAATTACGGTTTACCCACGCTGATCTCATCGTGGCCGATGGTCGCGTGGCAGCGCGTGCAGTCTTCCAGTTCGGCCTGTCCGGCGTGGTTGATCTGCGAGACAAAATCACTGTGGCAGTACTGGCAGTTATTGAGCGCCACGTTCTTGTTGAAGGGCGTGATCTGGATGGGTTCGTGGAAGTTCTGCAGCGTGAAGGCGGCGCTATGATTGAAGCCGTTGAGCGCCTTGACCACGTACTTGTCCGGAAAGGCGTGCGGGATGTGGCAGTCGTTGCACGTAGCCACAGCGTGATGCGGGCCGCGCTCCCACGCATCATACACATCAATCATGATATGGCAGTTGCGGCAGGCCTTCGGATCGTCCGATAAATACGACGCCCCTTCGGCGTACGCAAACGTGAACAGGCCCAGGCCGATGACACCGCCAAACAATAAGGCCAGCAAGGCCCAGACCTTCAGCGGCACAGCACGCCGGTGCGCCGCAGGCGGCCCGGCAGTCGCCGGTGGTTGACTCATGAAGCCTCCTTGTCATGCTCTACGCATGCAACTCAAACTTACACTTGCCTTAAAACGCCATGACGATCAACAGGGCAAACAGCACAGAGTGGATGATCTCGATCACACCCAGGCGTGGCAGGCTCAACGACTTGCGATCTTGCCAGCGTGTCGCGCCATACACCACCTTCGCCGTCATCGGCACAAACGCCAGCACCGCCAGCGCCGGCAAACGGTTGAACGCCACCAGTAAGATCAAAATCGTCAGCGCGATGCTCTGATACGACAGGCACGCTTTGGCCTTCACCAGTCGTTCGCTGACGCGATCGGGCGCCGGTTCCTTGGGTTGGTGGCGCACCTTCAATTTGATGTAGAACACCGTGCCGCCAAAATACAAGGCGTTGACGATCCACAAGCCCAGCGCCGTACCGTCGGGTACACCCGCCGACACAGAGTAGGCCAGCGGCGCGCCCAGGGCCAGGCCAAAGATCCCGGCCAATTCTCCGCGAACCGACAGCTCCTGCCGTCGCTCGACCAGCCACCAGTGATAGATCAGCAGCGCCGCGCCGATTACCCCCATGGGGATCAACCAGTAGAGTTGTTCGATCACGATCAGCCACCCGGCGCACAACAGCGCGATCGTTCCGTAACCGATTGCCCAGCGGATCAACCCCGCCCGATCAGCCGCCGGCCGCTTGCGCGTCTTGATCACGGTATCGATGGGAAAACGCACCAGGAACAGCCCCAGCGCCGCCGCGATCAACCAGAGCGATCGCCACTGCCAGTGTGGCGCGACGATCAAGCCAATGATCAACGGCACAGAAAACATCGCCCAGGAGCCGTGCTCTTTGGGCAATGGAAGGCTTAAGCGGGTGGGTTTGTTCTCGCGCATCGTTCAATCACTCATTTCGCAGTGGCTGGGGGTGCAGGTGGATGTCCCCTTTCACACTGTATCCGATCGCACCGTTCCCCGCAGTCCAGCGGCAACGCATGTGAAAAAGCCTGTCGGCAGGCATGGCAGTGCGCCGTGGTGTTGTAGCACCACACCTCAACTTCCGGCTCGCCACAATGTGGGCAGGTCACATAATCGGGAAAGGGTCGCTGTCGATCAGAAGACCACATGGGCACGCTCCAAACCTTAAACCCAGTTTAATCGACTCTGGCGGCGTGCCCTATGATCTAGATCATAAGACCGGCTGTCACTGGCCGGTTATTTTGTGCGTTCAATGACGATGGTCATCCTGGCCACCAGCGCCGCCGCCGCGCCGACCGCCGCCCAGACGGGAGCCAAGAGCACACCGACCACGCCAATGGTCACCGGAAATTCCAGCAGGGTCTTGCCAGATTCGTCCCGCAGGACCACCCGCCGAATATTGCCTTCATGCAGGGCTTTCTTAAGAAAATCCACCACCTGCTCGCCTGTCACGCTGAATTCATCAACCCGGGGAGGTTTCTCCGCCTGGGGCGGCGTTTCGTCCTGGAGAGGTGTTTGTTCATTCGTCATGATCTTGATCCTTTCATTAGGGTTAAACAAAGTATAAGGTGAAACTCACAGGGAGGCAACCACCCTGTGATAGAATGGGAACTGATTAGCCGCTAACCACGTCTTACGGTTGATGGCGCACTCAAGTGCTTGAGCCAGAAGCCTGTCCGCGATATGATGCCTTACGATGAGTCGCTTTATCAGGAGCGCGTCTGAATGAAACCTCGCTTCGTTGTGATCGGGTTAATTCTCACCTTGTTGCTGGCTCCGGCCCTGGTATCCGCACAAGAACCGGCCGCCGTCACCCTCTCGGTCGAGGCCGGGCTGGACAGCTATTACCGTGTGGGGCAGTGGCTGCCGGTTCGCGTCTTGCTGGAAAACGACGGGCCGGCGATCGACGGTCGGGTGGAAGTGGTTTTGCAGCGTCCCGATAACGGCGCTGTGACGTATCACTATCCCGTCAACCTGCCCACGCAATCGCGTAAAGAGATCGCGCTGTATCTCTCTCCGCAGGAATATATCAACCGCCTGCAGATCACCTTGCTGAGTCAGACCGGACAAACTATCGTACAGCAAGAGCAGCCCATGAAGGCGCTGAATCTCGACGATCGGTTGTACGGCATCCTGGCCGATCAACCCTCGGCGTTCAACGTGTTGCAGGAGATCGATCCGCCGAACGGTGCGGCGGTCACCGCCCAGCTCACGATCCGTAACCTGCCCGATCGAGCGGTGGCGCTTGACATGCTGGACACGCTGATCATCTCCAACGTGGACACTGGCGCGCTCAGCGAGTCGCAACGCACGGCGCTAGCGGCATGGATCGCCAACGGCGGACGTCTGATCGTTGCCGGGGGAGCGGGCTGGCAGAAGACCGTTGCCGGTCTGCGTGATCTGCTGCCCGTGCAACCTGCGACGACCACGACGCTGAATGCTGAAATGGCGTTAAGAGTATTTGCCAATAGCGCAGCGGATCCCGGCAGCCTCGTCGTCACCACAAGTTCGCTGACCCCAGACGCGCAAGCCTTGGTGCTGCAAGATACCACCCCCCTCATCGCCCGGCGACCGCAGGGCCTGGGCGAAGTCTACTTCTTTGGATTTGATCCAGCGGCGCTGACACAGTGGGAGGGTCTAGCCGGGACCTTCCGCCAGATCGTCGAAGCAGAAGTGAAGAAACCCAACTGGGCACACGGTGTGCAAGGCTGGGACTCGGCTTACAACGCAGCATCCATGATCCCAAACTTGAGTTTGCCGCCGGCCTCTTTGATCTGCGGCTTCGTGATCTTGTACATGGTCGTGATCGGCCCCGTCAACTATTTCATCGTACGCGCCTTGAAACGTCGCGAACTGGCCTGGGTCAGTGCGCCGCTGCTGGCCGTGGGCTTCCTGCTGGGCGCTTTTCTCATCGGTACCCTGATGCGCGGCAGCGAACCGGTGATCAATCGCCTGGCCTTGGTCCAAGTCTGGCCCAATACCGAGCGGGCGCGGGTGACCGGCCTGGTCGGTCTGTATGCGCCGCAGCGCGCCGCTTACGAAGTGAAGGCTGAGCAAGGTCTACTGCTTCATCCGCCGTTTGACAATCGACCCTATCGATCTGACAATTCTTCCACTTGGACTTTGAGCAGCGACGCCGACACACAGCGCGCACGGGCGGATATGGACGTCTCCGAAGTCAAGACCCTGAGCGTCGAAGGTGACATCGCCGCGCCGCCGTTTGAAGTGGAAACACAGATCGTCGTCGATGGCAGGGGCGCTCGGGCGGCAGGTTCGGTCACCAACCACAGTGACCTCACACTGCAAAATGCCGTGCTGCTGGGGCCGAGTCAGGCCCGTGATATCGGCACGATTAAACCGGGCGATAGGGTCTCTGTTGATTTCGAACTGGAACATGCTGCACAGGCCGGGACGGCGGACACGACCAGCGCACCTTACTATCAATACAATGACAAGACCGTGGAAGATATTGTCGGACCCTACTACTACGGCAACACCGATCGGACGCGAGCGCGGCGCTATGAGCTGTTGAATGCGTTGCTGCATGGCTATAATTCCAGCTATCAACCACGAGGCGACGGTCTCTATCTGGTTGGCTGGAGCGAGCAATCGCCTTTGGCCGTGGACGTGGATAGCCCTTCATTCGGCGCGTACAATACCACGCTGTACATCATTGATCTGAAACCGGCGCTGCGCGTCATGTCCGGCACCTTGACGCTGCCGCCGGGCATGTTCACGTGGAAGTCCGTAAATCCCAGCGGCCCACCCATCGCTCCCTATAACGCCGATGTGTATCCGGGCACGCACCTGGTGCAGTTCAACCTGGCGCGGCCCATTGCCTTTGCCGCCGTACAGAACTTGGTTCTGCATCTGGAAGGTTCGGTCATCAATCAAAACGCCCTCACGCTGGCCTTGTGGAACCCACGTACGAAAAACTGGATACCGCTGCCCTCGCCGACCGCAGGCGATAATCCGATTGCCGATCCGGCGCAATATGTCGGCCCCGGCGGTGAAATTCGGGTCCAACTGGAAGCAAAATCTAACTCGTACCTGCATCTCGATCGGCTGGATTTCACCCTGACAGTTCGCTAGCGCAAAGGCTCCTGCATGCCACCTATTATCGAAATTAAAGACCTCAGCAAAAAGTACGGCAAACGCACCGCCGTCAATCAGCTCAACCTCGCGGTGGAAGCCGGCGAAATCTTCGGCTTTGTGGGGCCTAACGGCGCGGGCAAGACCACCACCCTGCGTATCCTGGCGACGCTGCTGCGCGCCAACGGCGGAGAAGCGTTTATCGCCGGTCATTCCGTCAGAAAAGCGCCGCGCGGCGTGCGCGGTGTCATCGGGTACATGCCCGACTCCTTCGGCATCTATCACGACATGCGCGTGTGGGAGTATCTGGATTTCTTCGGCGCCTGCTATCACCTGCGCGAAGGTGAACGCAAGCGCCTGGTCAACGATTTGCTGGAACTGGTAGACATGACGCCGCGTCGCGACGAGATGGTCGATAAACTGTCGCGCGGGATGCAACAGCGGCTAGGCCTGGCCCGCACGCTGATTCACGATCCGCAGGTGCTCATCCTCGACGAACCGGCCTCGGGACTCGATCCCCGCGCGCGGGTGGAGATTCGTGAGCTGCTGGTGGAATTGGCGCGCATGGGCAAGACGGTGTTCTTTTCCACGCACATTCTGGCCGACGTGGCCGAAATCTGCACGCGGGTCGGCATCATCGAGGCGGGACGCATCGTCGCGACGGGCACATTGGACGAGTTGCAGCGCGGGCTGGCGACACAACGTGCGGTACACATCAGCGTGTTGGATCGCGCCACGGAGGCGCAGGAGTTTCTCAGCGCCCTGCCCGGTGTCGGCGGTGTGGAAGCACACGTCGAGCAGAACCAGCAACAACGCACACGGCTGGAGGTCAAGTTCACCGGCGACGATGCCGCACTGAGCGCCATGCTCAGCGGCCTGACGGCGCGCAGCATCCCGATTGTGCACTTCAGCGAAGATAGCCAGAATCTGGAAGATATCTTCATGCAGTTGACCAAGTCATCTTTGGATTGAATGGGAGAAACCGGGTTTCTATCGTCATGCTCACTTGAGGAGTCAACATGTCAGCCATTCCTGTTCAACCGACCCCCATCCGTCGTACGTTTGGCGAGTGGCTCAGACGTAATCCCATCACGCTGAAAGAAATGCGCAGCCGGATGCGCGGGCGGCGCGCCTTCGCCGTCTTGACCGTGAACGCGCTCTTGCTGGGTGGGCTGGTCTCATTGATCTACATGACCTATGCGGCTAACACGCAAACCTTTAACTCGCCCAGCAACCTGCAGAGTCTGGGCAAGCTCATCTTTGCCACCGCCGTGGGGATGCAGCTGCTCATCACCTGCTTCACCTCGTCGTCGTCAGCGGTGGGCGCTATCTCCTCCGAGCGCGAGCGGCAGACCTTTGAGCTGCTACGGACTACGCTGCTGCCGGCGCGTTCGCTGGTGCTGGGCAAACTGGCGGCCGCGGTGTTGTTCAACCTACTGGTCATCCTGTCGGCCATCCCCATCGCCAGCCTAAGCTTCTTCTTCGGCGGTGTGACGCTGGAAGAGATCGCCATCGCCAGTGTCTTTCTGATCGTCACCGCCCTTGCCTTCAGTTCTATCGGCTTGTTCTTCTCCAGTCTCCTGCGGCGCACCTCGCAAGCCACTGCTGTCTCCACGGTAGTGACACTGATTCTGTTGTTCGGCATTCCCGTCTTCATGTTGATCATCCAGGGCTTGCTGTCGACGATGACGTATTATGGGGGATCGCGGACCGGCATGACCTCGGTTGAGGCCGAGCTCACGCGCAACTTTGTTATCTGGCTGCTCATCTCCATCTCGCCCATTTCAGCTGGCGTCGCCACCCTGGCTCTGCTGCTGGAAAACAAAACGGCTTTAAGCATGACCTTGACGTTGAGCAATGGCACGTCCGTCTCCTATCCTGCGCCGTGGATCGCCTACACGGTGGTTTATCTGCTGTTGAGCGTACTCTTGATCGCACTCAGTGTTCGCGCCGTGAAGCGCGTCGATAAGTAAGCGAGACGGCATGTCGTCCCATATTGTTCGCGATCAACTGAATCATCATCTCGATCGTTGGGTGCGGCGTTACCGGATGCAGCGCGCCGTGCGTTGGTCGCTGCGTGGGGCCGCCGGCGCGCTGGCCGGCGCGCTAACGGTGACGCTGATCGCCATGCTGCGTGGTCTGCTGCTGCAAGGCGAGTTCGTGGCGATCGCGATCGGGTTGATGCTGATCGGGCTGAGCGGCGCGGCGGCGGCCGGGTTCCTGTGGCCGCTCGATCGGTTAGCGGCGGCCCGCTGGTTCGATCGGCGCTTCGGGTTAAAGGAGCGCGTCAGCACAGCGCTGGAGCTCATTCACGCCCTCCCCGACACAGAGCGTCAGGAGCACACTGGGCGAGCCGACCGATCTTCCGGCGAACTTGAACAACGCCAATTGCAGGATGCGGCCACTGCGGCCGAGCGCGTGAACGCACGCCAACAACTTCCCTTCCAGGTCAAACGCAGCGATGCTTTGTTCACCGCCGTGTTGCTCGCGGCGGTACTGATCGTGGCCTGGCGTGGCGAGTCATTTTTTCAATTGGCCGCACAGGCGCGGGCCGTGCAGCAGACCATCGCCGCAGAGGTGATCAAGGTCGAGGAGCTCCACCAACAGATTGAGGCCGATCGCACCCTGACTGAAGAACAGCGTCGCGAGATGCTGGAGGCGTTGAAAGAAACACAGCGGCAATTGCAAGAGGCGCAATCGCTGGAGCAGGCCACCGCCGTACTGACGCGCGGTGAAAAGAAGTTTGAATCATTGGCCAGCCGAGAAGCTGAGGCGCAGGCCGAGGCACTGCGGCAGGCGGGACGCAACCTGTCTCAAGCGGAAGGCAGCCCGCTACAAGCGTTGGGACAGAATCTGGCTGAAGGTGATTTTCTGGCCGCGGCTCAAAGTTTGCGCAACATGGACGTGAGTCAACTCTCGGCGGAAGAAGCCGCGCAGCTGGCCGATCAACTGGAGAACATGGCCGAGGCCGTGCAGGCCAGCAATCCGGCATTGGCGCAGCAATTGCGTGAAGCCGCCGAGGCCGCGCGTAACAGTGATGCACAACAAGCTCAGCAAGCTTTGGATCAAGCCGCGCAGTCGATGAGCCAGACCGCGCAGCAAGTGGCGCGTTCGAATGTGGCACGCAAGGTTACGACGCAGATGGGCCAGGGCCGCCAGCGCATGATCGCTGCTGGAAAAAGCGCGCAAGGCCAGTCGGCGCAAGGTAATCAGCCAGGCGCGGGAAATCAATCGGGACAGGGCAACCAACCGGGGCAAGGCAATCAACCAGGACAAGGCTCCGGGCAAAGCGGATCGTCAACGCAAAATGGATCGGCAGGCAGCGGATCAGGATCTGGTCGAGGATCGGGCGACAGCGGCAATGCGCCAGGCCCCGAGGCGGGATCCAACCCGATCGATCAAAACAACGGGCCGGGCGATGGCGGCGAGACCACTTACGAACCGATCTACGCGCCGCAGCGGTTAGGCGGCAGCGGCGAGGATACCGTTACCCTGCCCGGCAGTGGCGATCCCAACGGCGAAGTGCTGGGCCAGAGCGGCGTCACACCCGGCACCGACAATCCGAGTCAGGTGCCTTACACACAAGTGTTTGCCGAATACGCCAACGCCTATCGTCAGGCCATCGACAACGGACAAGTGCCAGCGCAGTTGAGAGATTTGATCAGACAATACTTTAGTTCGTTGGAGCCATGAAAGTAAAACGTACTGCGTAATGCGCCAGTGTTCTCTTACGCAGTACGCATTACGAAAGGTCACCCATGTCACAACCTCTTTCCGTCGATCAATTTCGCGAGCAGGCCGCGCGCATCGAAGCCGAGATTGGCCGCGTCATCGTGGGACAGGGCAATGTCGTGCGCGGCACATTGATCGGCATTCTGGCCGGTGGGCACGTGTTGCTGGAAGGCGTACCCGGCTTGGGCAAGACCATGTTGATCCGTACGCTGGGCCAGGTGCTGAATCTGAAATTCTCCCGCATCCAGTTCACACCCGATCTGATGCCGGCCGATATCGTGGGCACGGAAATCTTGATCGATCAAGACGGGCAGCGCGCCTTTCGCTTTCAGGCCGGGCCGGTGTTCGCCAACCTGGTGCTGGCCGATGAAATCAATCGCGCCACGCCCAAGACGCAATCGGCCCTATTGGAAGCGATGCAGGAACATTCGGTAACGGTGGCGCAGCAGACCTACCAACTGGAAGAACCGTTCTTTGTCCTGGCGACGCAGAATCCGCTGGAGATGGAAGGCACGTACCCGCTGCCCGAAGCGCAGCTCGATCGCTTCTTGTTCAAGATCAACGTGCCCTTTCCCTCAGCGAATGAACTGGTGGAGATCCTGGCGCGCACCACGGGCAAAGATACACCTGCCGCAGAGACAGCCGTCAGCGGCGCCGAAATCTTGCTCATGCGCGATCTGGCGCGACAGACGCCCATCGCCTCGCACGTCAGCGACTACGTCGCGCGCCTCATCGTCGCCACGCATCCCGATTGTCCCGAAGCAACGCCGCTAATCAAACAATACGTGCGTTACGGATCGTCGCCGCGCGGCGGACAGGCCATTATGCTCGGCGCGAAGATCGTCGCGCTGTTGGCAGGCCGCTACAACGTGGCCTTTGATGATATCGGGGTCGTCGCGCCGTGGGCCCTGCGCCATCGTTTGATTCTGAACTTCGAAGGCTTGGCAGAAGGCGTGAGTGCAGATCGCATTGTGGCAGAACTACTGGAAAAAACCACGAAATGAAAAGTGCCGAGTGACGAGTGAATTTTGTTATCACTTCTCACTCGTTACTTGCCACTCATCATGCTCTTTGACGAATCTTCCCTCCGCAAACTACAACAACTCACCCTCGTCACGGCACGCGTGCGAGCGGGCGCGCTGCGCGGCGAGCGGCGATCGCTCAAGCGCGGCGCGGGACTGGAGTTTGCCGATTTTCGCGATTACGTGCCCGGTGATGATCTGCGCCGCGTAGACTGGAATGTCTACGCGAGACTCGATCGGCCCTACGTCAAACTACGTGAGGAAGAGGAAGACCTGGCCGTTCACATCCTGGTGGACGCCTCGCAATCGATGGATTGGGGTGAAGGACCACAGCACAAGTTTAACTATGCGCTGCATTTGGCCGCCGCCGTAGGCTCGATCGGGTTGAGTACAGGCGATCGGGTAACGGTATCCACGCTAAAGACTTCCGAAGTCTATCAGACTTCGGAAGTCTCTCTCCGTGGTCAACAATATCTGCTGCACTTGCTCAAGTTTCTCGAAGCACAGCAGGCCGCAGGGATCACCGATCTGGAGAACGCCGTGCGGCGCTATCTCATCAGACCGCGCCGCCCCGGATTGGTGATCCTCATTTCGGATTTGTTATCACCTCACGGCTATCAGCCGGCTCTAAAGACCTTGCAGCAGCGCGGGCATGAAGTAGCGCTTGTGCATGTCCTGTCGCCCGATGAAGTCGATCCGCCGTTGGCAGGCGATCTACGTCTCATCGATGTTGAGACCGGCGGCGCGCAAGAAGTAAGCCTGGATGGCGGATTGCGCGACGCGTATCGTGAACGCGTGAAAGCCTGGCGCAACGAAGCGCAGGCCTTTTGCCGCGCGCGCGGCGTGCGCTATCTGGCCGTGGAAACCGATCGCGCGTGGGATGAAGTGGTGTTGTACGATATGCGGAAGGCGAGAATGGTGAAGTAAACCCTCACCCCCTGCCCCTCTCCCGATTAGAAAAGCACCAATCAGGAGAGGGGAGCAAGAGTTGAGCCAACAGATATGAATTTTCTGGCACCCGCCGCGTTAGCGTTGAGCGCGCTGGCGATTCCCATCATCATCTTCTATATGCTCAAGCTGCGCCGCCGCGAGGTGACGGTCTCGTCCACCTTGCTGTGGCAGTTGGTGCTGCGCGATCGGCAGGCGAATGCGCCGTGGCAAAGACTACGCCGCAATTTATTGTTACTGCTGCAACTGTTGATCCTCGCCGCGTTGATTCTGGCTCTGGCCCGACCGGCCCTCAGCGTCCCGGCGATCGCCAGCGGATCGAGCGTGATCGTGCTGGACGCGTCGGCCTCGATGAATGCTACCGATGTCGCGCCGTCGCGTTTTGAAGCGGCACGCCGCGCCGCCCACAGCACGATCGAGGCACTGCCGGCCGAAGCACCCGTGACCGTCATCGTCGCCGGGCAACAACCGCAAGTCATCGCTTCCGCCGAAACCGATCGGGGTGCGATCAAACGTGCGCTGGATGAAGCCCAGCCCACCAACGGCGCGGCAAATTGGACCGCAGCGTTAGCCTTGGCCGCAGGCGCGCTCAGCCGGCAGACGGATCAACCGACCACGATTATCATCTCGGATGGCGGTTTGCCACAAGACCTGCCACCCCTCCCCGGCGAAGTGCGCTATGTGCCCATCGGACAGTCAAGCGACAATCTCAGCCTGACGGCATTGTCGCTGCGGCCTACGAAGAACGGCGCAGAGCTGTTCGCCAGCGTCACCAATCACAGCGCCGTCGATCGATCGGTCATTCTCTCCGTCTATCGCGGTGAGACGCTGCTGAGCTCACAACTGCTCGATCTGAAAGCGGGCGCCGCCCAGCAGGTGATCTTGAACGATCTGCCGCGCGAACCGGCAATCTATCAAGCGAGGTTATCGCGGCCCGATCAATCTGATCAGCCCGTCGATGTATTGACGTTGGACGACACCGCTTTCGCCGTAAACAACCCGGCGGGCGCGCGGCGCGTGTTGCTGGTGTCACCCGGCAATGTATTTTTGGAGCAACTGCTGGCCGCCATTCCCGACCTGCAAGCATTTCGCGTCGTGCCGCAGAAAGACGGGACCCTGCAAATGCCCACGGACGAATTCGACCTCTACGTCTTCGATGGTCTGCTACCGGACGATCTGCCCTTTCAGCCGACCCTCTTAATCAATCCGCCGCAGAATTCCGTGCTGCGAGTGAATGGCGTCTTCAGCGACACCGCCAACGCGCGCGTGCTCGACTCACCGGTGACACGCAATGTGAACTGGAGCAACGTCCACGTGCGCGAAGCCAAATACATCGATCCGCCACAGTGGGCCAAGACGCTCGTTACTTCGAACGGCGGACCGCTGGTGCTGATCGGCGATACAGGCGTGCGCCGCATCGGCGCGATCACCTTCGATCTGCACGATTCCGATCTGCCGCTGCAAGTGACCTTTCCGATCCTGCTGGTCAACCTGATCGACTATCTGGCGCCCGGCCGATCGTTCAACGCGCCTGCTGGGGTTTCTCCCGGCGCGAGTGTAATCATCCGCCCCGATCTCAGCGTGGACACCGTCGCCATCGCCTCGCCCTCCAATCAAATCTATACGGTGCGTTCCGGGGGCGGCGAGGTCGTCTTCAAAGACACCCAGGAATTGGGCGCGTACGGCGTCACTTTGATCAGCGGCGATCAGCAGGCGATCGATTACTTTGCCGTCAATCTGTTCGATCCGGCTGAATCCGACCTCCACCCGGAGGCGGCAATTCGCATCGGGCAAAGCCAGATCACTTCGGCCCAGTCCGACGAGACAGGCTGGCAGGAATGGTGGTCGTGGCTGGCCGCGCTGGCGCTGTTGATCTTGTTGATCGAGTGGTGGGTGTATCACGGGCGCAAAAGATTGTAGTTGGTTGTTGGTCGCTAGTGGCTGGTAACGCAATACGCATTACGTTTTACGCGCATCATGCAATTTACGACACCGCTTCTTCTACTCTTACTTATCCTCCTGCCGATCGTCATCGCGATCGGCAAACCCGTGCGCGGGCCGGCGGGGAAACGCGAAACGATCGCGTTGGGGCTGCGCGTGATCAGCATGGTGTGCGTGATCCTCGCGCTGGCCGGACTGGAGATCGCGCGGCCGTCCGATCAACTGGCGGTGGTCTTTGCGATCGACGGTTCCGATTCGATGTCGCGCGAGGCCAAAGCGCTGGCGCTCGATTACGCCCGACGGGCCATCCGCAACATGGGGCCGGACGATCAGGCCGCTGTCGTCGTGTTCGGCGGTGAGGCATTGGTCGAGCGCGCCATGTCCTCATCACGCGAACTCGGCACACCCACGTCCGTGCCCAACACCGGGCAGACCAATCTGGCCGATGCCATTCGCTTGGGGTTGGCCTTGTATCCGCCGGGCGCGGCGCGGCGTATGATCATCCTGTCGGATGGCGCACAAACGATCGGGGATGCTGAAGAAGCCGCGCGCTTTGCGGCAGCCAGCGGCGTGGAGATCGTCACGCTGCCGTTTGTGATGCAGCCCGGCACAGAAGCGTTGATCACGTCCGTCGAAATACCCGCGCGCCTGCGCACCGGCGAACGCTTCGATCTGCGCGTGAGCCTCGATGCCACGCAAGCGATGAGTGCGCGTCTGCGCGTGCTGGCGAACGGGCAAGCCGTGCACGAAGCCGGCTATCGTCTCAACAAAGGCCGTCAAACCATCAGCCTGCCGTTAACGGCAACTGATCCCGGTTTCACACGCTTCACGGTACAGCTCGATCCGCCAGAGGATGGCGCCTATCAAAACAACGAACTGGCCGCCATTGCGCAGGTGTTGGGTGAACCACAGATCCTGGTTGTGTCGCTGCCCCCGGGTACGTCGCTGCCCAACCACGAGACGCGCCCCGACGAAGCTGCTCAACTTATGCGCGCACTGCAGGCCGCCAACTTCAACGTCGCAGCGGCGCGGCCCGCCCAACTTCCTTCCGATGTGGCGACGCTGGCCGATTATGCCTCAGTGGTGTTGATCGATGTTCCCGCGCGCGAATTGTCGACGCGGCAGCTGGCCGCCTTGCACAGCTACGTGCGCGATCTGGGCGGCGGCCTGGTCGCCATCGGTGGACCGACCAGCTACGGTGTGGGCGGCTATTACAAAACGCCGCTGGAGGACGCCCTGCCCGTCGAGATGCAGATCAAAGATCAACAGCGCCGTCCCCAGCTGGCGCTGGTATTCATCATCGATCATTCGGGCAGCATGGGCGAGACCAGCGGCGGTACGACGAAGTTGGAACTGGCGAAAGAAGCAGCCGCCCGATCGGTAGAGCTGCTGATGCCGACCGATCGCGTGGGCGTGATCGCCTTTGACGATGCCGCGGCCTGGATCGTGCCGTTGGACGAATTGAACGATCCCACCGAAACGATCAACCAGATCGGTCGCATTGGTCTGGGTGGCGGCACAGACATCTACGCGGGTGTGCTGGCGATGTCAAAAGCGCTGCCCGGCGATCCGGCGCAAGTCAAGCATGTGATCCTGCTCACCGACGGCGGCGCGGATCCCAGCGGCCTTGCGGAACTGGTGCAGAAACTGCACGACGAAAACAACATCACGTTGACCACCATCGGCGTCGGGCGTGATGCCGCGCCCTTTTTACCACGCCTGGCCGAAGTTGGCGGCGGGCGTTATCACTTCGCGGCCGATCCCGGATCGATTCCCAGCATCTTCACCGAGGAGACCACGCTAGCTTCACGCTCGTACATCGAAGAGGGCGAGTTTTTTGCCAGGCAAGTTTCGTCGTCACCCGTGCTGAACGGTATTACGGAAGCACCACCGTTGTACGGTTACGTGGCGACTTCGCCCAAAGCTGCGGCGCAGACGATTCTCGTTTCCGATCAAGACGATCCGGTATTGGCCGTGTGGCAGTATGGTCTGGGCAAAACGGTGGCCTTTACTTCAGACGCGACGGGGCGTTGGGCGCGTGACTGGATCGCCTGGGACAAGTTCCCGCAATTCTGGGGACAGCTTGTGCGCTACACTATCGGCGATCCCAATGCTTCGGCGTTGAGTCTGAGTGTGGAGCAACAGGGTGACACGGCGCAGGTGATCGTCGATGCGCGTGACGCGCAGGGTCGTTATCTCAATGGTTACGCGCTGGGCGGCAATGTCGTCAACCCCGACGGCTCTGCTCAACCGATCGAGCTACAGCAAACCGCGCCGGGCCGTTACGAAGGAGTGTTCCAGCCACGCGATCAAGGCGCCTACGTGATCGGCGTGTCGGGACAATCACCCACCGGCGCAGGGTTGAATGAGCGAGCGGGCTGGGTGCTGTCGTACTCGCCCGAATATCGCAACCTCGAATCCGATCCCGATGCATTGTATCAGTTGGCCCTGGCCGCACAAGGACAGGCCGCAACCGATAACCCCGCCGATGCCTTTGCCCACACGCGCAGCGCGCCGTTAACCACGCGTCCCGTCTGGCCGTGGCTGTTGTTAATTGCCGTACTGCTGTTGCCGTTTGACGTAGGTATGCGGCGTCTGGCAATCGATCGACGTGATGTGCAGAAAGCGTGGGTCGCGATCAAGCTGAGATTGCACATGCGCCGTACCGCCGCGACAGTCATGCCCGCCCGATCGGAACGCATGACGACATTG
>JAUQXC010000069.1 GCA_030834825.1 Thermoflexales bacterium | reverse complement strand
ATTGACCCTCCCCCCAGCGTCCGCGTAGGCTTTAGCCCCGAAGCGTAGCGGAGCGGTGTGGACGATCAGCTCAAGGCTCACGAGGCGCGGTCTCAATCGTCAGCCGAAGCATTGCCGTTGTTCCCCGCTGATTAGCCGACGGCCTGCATTTGTTCCTGATAGACCAGCAGCGGCTCTCGATTCCACACCTGCGCCTCGATGTAGGGCGCTAAATGATCGGGCAGGCGCGGCTCCCAGCCTTCTTCCGGTAAACCGCGCGCGGCGACAATGGCCAGGATTTCCGATCGCGTGAAGACCTGGCCGTGATAAGCGGGCTGATAATACTGCGCAGGCTGATCGTTTCCAAACCAATGGGAGATCATGCTGTCGGGGTAAGTGAAACTGACATCGCCTTCTTGAAAGATGGCGAGGGGGATACATAGCTCGCCATGCTGGGGCGTCGCAGGCGCAGCCTTCACCAGCCAGGGCGCTGGTGCAGATAGTGCAACGGGTCTTTGAATCTTTCTCCAAACAGCGTTTCAGCGTAGAGCGCTCTCATCAGTTTGAGGGCTTCGTCGTCTGGCAAGGTGGACAGGCTGCGGAAGGGTGGGGTCCCTTTGACGTAGTAGTGCGTCAGGTAGTCGACCATGATCTTTCCTGTGTTGGAGGTTGATGAACGGGAAGTCGTTGCTCCCATTAAATCAGGAATCACAGGCGAGATCAATGGGTTTTCAGAGGGAAAGAGTCGATTCTTTTATGATTTCCATTTGATCTGCATGTCGCCGATGAACTTCTCCCAGATCGGATAGTCGCTGCCGGCCCAAATCGATGCGCGGAATTCGTCGGCCTGCGCCGCGGTCCAGCCCAGGTGCTTCAGGGCATAGAGTGAATAGAAAGCGGTCACACGAAAGTTGGCTGCACAATGGATGAGAATCTTGCCTGCGGGCTGCTCTTGCAGGACGGCCTCAAAAGCGGCGAAGTCGCTTTCCTGCGGATTCTCCCACTCCACCGGAATGTGATGGTATGTCATCCCCAGCGAGTGAACCAGACCGGCTTCGTCGGCCAGTGAGCGTCCCGGATTGATCGGGGCAAGGTTGATGATGGTGGTGAAGCCCCCGGCCGCGGCAGCGCGGAGCTGTCCTTCGGTCGGTTGCCCGCCCGTACTGAGCTGATTGGTCACGAAGCGATAGTTGTAGATTTCTTCAAGGCTCATGGCTATTCTCGTGCGCGCAGGATTTGTGTCACGCGATCGAGCGGCTGCCTACTTTTCCGGCGGCTTGAGCCGGAGATAGTTGGCGACGCTGCCATCGCCGACCTGATAGACATCAAAAACCACTTGCGACACTTTTCGGGCGAGGTCACGGAATAAATTCAGCAAATCATTGAAGCGGGTCTGCGCGGAGATTTTATACCACTTGCCGCCGTTGCGCTGGGCCATTTGCTTGAAGTAGTCGTGCGGCGGCGAGGCCACAAAGACCAGCATTTCCCGCTCGGTCAGGCGGCCGATCAGATCGCCGGCGTGGAGGTGATGTTGATCGGCCGGCTCGTCGGTGATCAGCACGATCGTTTTCACGGCGTCCGGCCGGAAGGGCAGGGACAGCGCCCGCGCCAGCGCTTCCAGCGAAGACTCCCCTTCGTTGCCGCCGCCGCTGTTGCGCGGGATGTGGCGCAAACTCTGCTTGGTGACCTCGACCTGGCTGGTAAAGGCCGTGTTCTGAATCTTGTCGCCGGGCACGCGCAGATCGCCAAAAGAGACAATGGCGATGCGGTGATTGAGGTGCAGCGCGTTGAAGTCGTCGGCAAAGCGGCTGCACGTTTCCAACAGGCCTTCGATCTTATCCGACATGGACCCGGTCGTATCGATGACGAAGACCAGATCGACACCGCGCCCGGTGGCCGTCCCGAGCGATTCACGACGGATTTCAAGATCGTCGACGTGACCGGAAGTGATCTTTGGCGGAGGTGGTTCGCCCGGGCGGGCGAAGATATTCAAACGCTTAAGCCAACTCATCCACTGCTCCTCTTCGTTGTCCGACAGCTGTGTTCTCGATCGGCCTTCCTCTTAACAAGATTGTACAACAATTGATCGCGGGTTGTGTGGAGTGTGTGCAGGGAGCATCAGTCTGGAGCGATCATTCTCAGGGCGCAGCGGGTGCTTCCGCCGGTGGCGGCGCGGCGCGCAGGCGCTTTTGCAGCAGTGTCACACCGGCGACGATGATGAGCACCACGATCCCAAAGATGAAATACAGGCCACGCCCTCCCAGGCTTTCCAGTAGCGGACCTCCCACAAAGCCGCCCGCGGCCAGGCCCAAACCGAAGACCATGGCGCTGAAGAGGCCCTGCGCCGTCGTCCGCATACCCGCCGGTGCGTTTTCGTCGGCGTAGGCGACCCCCGCCACCCACATGGCCGGAAAAGTCAGGCCGTTGAGGAGTTGAAGCACCAAAACAAAATCGGCTGTGCCGGCAGCCGCAAATAACATCAGACGAGCGCCGGTGATCGTCATCGCCAGTGTGAACAAGCCCTTCGACTTGAAACGCTTGAGCAAGCGATGGCCAAAAAAGAGCACGGGGATTTCGGAGAGCGTGCCCACGGTGAGCGAAAGACCCATGGTGGACTCACTCGCGCCCAATTCCTTGAGATACGGGAAAAGATAGACGTTGGTGGCGGCCACGGCAAACCCGCCGGCCAGCGCCAGCGTCAGAAAGAGGAACCAATGCGGACTGGTCAGCAGAGTGCGGACTCCTTGTCTGATCGAAGCGTCCGCTTTCAGCTGGCCGTGAACCAGTTTTTGACTCACCAGGCAGGCCAGGAGTAATAGGACAGCTCCTCCCCAGAACGCATACCTCAGGCCATAGCTTTGAACGAAGACACCCGCCACCGAGGCGGCCAGCCCGAAGCCCAGCGTGCCACCTAAACGAATCCGGCCATAGAGGTGTTTTTCATCCGCCAGCATGAACATGGTGGCGCTGTCGGCGAAAGACGACACCGGCGCGTAGACGGCGTTGTACAGCAGCGCCAATAGCAGAATGGGGGCGAAGGCCGTGAACGAGGGAAAGGCAAATAAGATGCTGACTCCGGCCAGGAGCGCCAGACTCATGCTGAGGCGATGCCGCCGTGTCTTGTCGGCCACGCTCGTCCAGAGAGGGGCGCTCAACAATGTGATGAGCGGGGTGAGACCTGTCAATAGGCCGATCTGCGCGCCGGTGAAGTCCAGACTTTGATAATAGAGCGTCAGAAAGGGCATCACGAAGGCCATCGCGGCGAACAACAAAAAATTGAGCGTGAAGGGCCAGGTCTTTTTCATGGTCTTCCTGTGAGCGCCAAATTCGTCAGTCCCGATCGACCAGGGCCTTTACTGCGCCAGCCGCTCGTAGAGCACTCTGAGCAGGACGCTTTCGTCGCTGCTCAAATGCCAGATCATTGCCCCGCCCAGATATTGATCGACGATGTAGTTCGCTTTGTATCCGATCGAATCGGGATCCTCGTAGGTGATGAAGACCCGCTCGGCGGCGTTGTACAACCAGGGCACTTTCGCGCCATAGCTCCAAAAGCGCTTATAGTCGTTTTTGCCCACGTAGTTCTCGGCCAGCGTGCGATAGGTATAAGCTGTGCCGCTGATTTTGCCCTGGGTGAGTTTTTGATACAGGCCATGATTGTCGGCGGTGGCCGTCGTCCAACCTCGCCCGTAAAACGGTATCCCCAGCGTGATCTTGTGCGGCAGCACGCCAGCTTTCAAATAGGCTTGGACCGCCGCGTCGACGTTGTTGACCGGGTAAGGATCATCCTTGGCCCGATAGAGCGGCGCGGTAAAGTTGGACTCCTTGCTCCACACGCCGTGAAAGTCATACGTCATCAAGTTGAACCAGTCCAACACACGGGATAACTCTTTCAACTCATATTTTTGAGCCAGGCCCGGCCCGGCGGGCACGGCGGCCGTCAACAAATACGCTCGTTTCTTTTGCTGGCCCCGCTCGGCGAGTTGCCGGCGAAACTCTTTCATCAACAGCGTAAAGTTCTCCTTGTCTTCAGTGCGCGTTCCGGTGCCGACACCGGGAAACTCCCAATCCATATCAATGCCGTCAAATACATCCGGGTAAGCGCCGAGGTAGAGATCGATACACGATTTGACGAACTTTTGGCGCGATTTCTCTTCAGCCGCCATATCCGAAAATACTTTGGAAGGCTCTGCCCCGCCGATCGCGATCAAGACCTTCACATGCGGATGCTTTTGCTTCAACTGGCGCAGTCCCTTGAAGTGATATTTGTCCACGCTTTCTGCGCCGTACACGCAGGTGTGTGCCTTGGGGTCGATGCTGCTGAAGGCGTAGATGACGTGCGTCAACATGTTCCCCGGCAGTTCGCTGGCCGCGACATCGCGCGGCGGATTGCTCCAGGCGGGGTAATAGCCCACGATGCGATATTTCATTTGCCGGGCGGTTGAAGTTGCCTCGGGAGTGGGTGTGGTGCTGGTGGTGGGCGAAGCGTAGACGGTCGGCTTCGGCGACGGGGTCGTGGCGGCCGGTTGTGCCCGCGTCGCCAGCGGCGGCGCCTCCATCAACACTCTGGCCGACGGCGCCGCGGACGAGGGCGCGCCGCAGGCGCTGAGGGTGATGAGGGATACCAGCAGGATTCCCGCTAAGATTCTCATGCGCGGCATTATACTGCATTCAGACCTGCCCGGTGAATCACACGCCTCCGCTTCTCCTCGGCGGCTTGACTGGCTGGCTGCTCTACAGCCGTGCGGTAAACATTGACGAGCAGCGCTCCCTCGCTTACAATCGACGCACTTCGTCCTTTAACCCGTCAAATCATTTTCAGCTGGAGGATTGATCCATGACTCACCCTCACATTTTACCCTGCGTGGCGCGTCTGCTTTGGATTGCGGCTTTGTTATTGGGCATGCTTGGTGTGCCGGGACAGCCCGTGCGGGTCGCGCAGGCGGCCGCAAACGACTGCAATATCATGTGGGGCGACGTGTTGCATGACACCTTCAATCCCGATTACCGCTCGATCGTCGGTCCGACCACGCCCAACACCACGGTCAAAATGCGCTTGCGTGTGGCGCAAAGCGACCTCACCAGCGCGCGCGTGCGCGTCTGGAATGACCGCGCCAACACAGAGACGTATTACACCATGAGCTGGGACGGCGCGTTCGATACGGATCCCGCTACCTACGACTGGTGGTTCGTCGATATTCCAGTGGGCAGTCAGCCAACCATCCTGTATTACTTCTTTGAATTGAACGACATACTTGGCCAGTGCACCGATCAGGATTTCTATGTCGATGACGACGTGAAGTTCTACGGTGGCGGATATGGCGCGATGAACGATGTTTACACTGACGCCCGCAGCTTCCAGCTCACCGTCTACGATCCGGCCTTTAGTGTGCCTGCCTGGATGCAGCGCGGTGTGGTCTATCAGATCTTCCCCGATCGCTTCCGTGACGGCAACGCGGCCAACAATCCGTCTGCCGGACGCTTCTCCTACAATCAAGCGGGCGGCACCATCGTGCGTTCCAATCAAAGTGATTGGAACTACACCGTCTGCGATCCGCGCAGTACCTACTCGCCGTCATGCAGCGGCAAATACGGGGATAATTTCTACGGTGGCGACCTGGCTGGCATCACCGCGAAGATCAATCAAGGCTACTTCGATAATTTGGGCGTGAGCGTGCTGTATCTCAACCCCATTTTCCGCTCGCCGTCCAATCACAAATATGACACTGCCGATTTTCTGATGATCGATCCCGACTTTGGTTCGCTGGCGGACTTTCAGGCGCTGACGGCTGCCGCCCACGCGCATGGCCTGAAAGTCATGCTCGATGGCGTCTTCAACCACACTTCGTCTGACAGCAAGTACTTCGATCGTTACGGACGCTTTGATGCTGCGGGCAACCTCATCGATCCGGACGGCGGCACTTTCGACGGCAGCGGCGCGTGTGAAGCAGTCGCCTCAGCTTTTCGGGCGTGGTTCTACTTTTCCGATGCGTTCACCATTTTTAATCCCGGGACCGATGGGGGCGTGCCGGCGTTGTGCGCGGACAATCCACCGGGCCGTACCTACGAAGCGTGGTACGGCTATTCATCATTGCCCAAGTTGCAGGCCAACTCCTCTGCCGTGCGTAACCTCATCTGGGCCAATGGCACCAACTCTGTCGGACCATACTGGGTCAGCCAGGGTGCAGATGGTTGGCGCTTCGACGTCGGCGGCGATGTCGATCCCGGCGTGACGAGTGACCCCACAAATGATTATTGGGAAGGTTTCCGCAGCGCCGTGCGCAGCCTCAAAAGTGATACGTTGATGCTGGGCGAAGAGTGGGGCGATGCCTCGGCGTGGTTGCTGGGCAACGAATGGGACAGCGTGATGAACTATCGCTTCCGCTCCGCCGTCTTGAGCTGGTTGTTTACCGGCTGTTCGGGTGGCGGTTGCACCGGCGGCACGAACTTTGAAGATAACGATAGTAATGCGTCCAGTTCCAGCGGGTCGATCGGGTACAGCAGCCCTTCGCAATTCAATGCGCGGCTGCGCTCCATTCAAGAAGATTACCCGCCCGCGGCTTTCAAAGCCATGTTGAATCTGGAAGGCTCGCATGACACTAACCGCGTGCGCTTCCTCTTGAAGAAGATCAACAACGACAATGATGCCGCCGCCGTGCAGCGCCTGAAAGAGTGGTGGCTGTTCGCGTTCACCTATGCCGGCGCGCCGATGTTGTACTATGGCGACGAGATCGGCCTCAACCACGATGGGGTGTGGAGCAGCAATAAATGGGAAGACGATCCTTACAATCGCATCCCATTCCCGTGGCCCGACGCCAGCGGCAGCACCTACGGCTACGGCAGCGGCAATGACCTGGGGAATAACGCTGCTAATGCCGGGCTGCTCGACTTTGCGCGCAAGATGGCCAGCCTCCGTTGGAGTTACCGCGCTTTGCAGGACGGCGACGTGCAGCACGGCCTGATCATCGATGATGGTAGTCGGCTGTATGGCTTTGCCCGCACGACTGGATCACAGACGGCGCTCATCGCCCTTAACCGCGACGGCGCTCAGCACACAGCCAACTTCACCGGGCTGAATGCCGCGCCGTACAATCTCGCCAATGGCACCGTACTCTACGACGCGATCGAGGGCAATACGTACACCGTGTCCAGCGGAGCGGTATCAGTGCCGGTCAATTCGACGTGGGGCGTGGTGCTGCTGGAGCAGGACAAGATCGATACGCCCGCGCCCGTGACTAACATCGGCGCGACGGTGTCCGGATCGAACGTCGTGCTGCGTTGGGCGCCGGTCGTCAAAGATACGAATGCCGATCGAGAAGTGGTGACGGCCTATCAGGTCTATCGTAGCCTCGATCCTACGTTTGCCTCCAGCAGTTTGATCGCTACGGTGACGCCGTCGAACTTCGGATCGATCGGCGGCACCTTGGCCTACACCGATACGGGGTCGGGCTACTATTACCTGGTGCGTCCGATCAATGGCGCAGGCCGTTCGGCACAAAGTGAGCCGCTGGGTGTGATCCCCGGCAATGCCTATGCGCGCACCATCGAAACGGCCGGCCCGCAGACTTTCCTCGATCATGCTTCAACGCTCAACGTGACCACGCTAGGCTCGCTTGCGGCCATCACGTTGACGGTGTATCCGGGCCTGCCACATCCCCAGGCAGATTACCAGGGCGGCGGTGCGGTGATGCTGAATCGTTACTATGACATCGCCAGTGCCGGCAGTGACTTCACGGCAGCGCTGTGCCTGACTTATCAGGATAGTGAAGTCCCGGTGGGCGTGAGCGAGGGTGCTTTGCGTCTGTGTCGTTGGACGGGCAGCGGCTGGTCTTGCCCTGATCGCGCGGCGGCTTCTGAGGTAACGGCCAATCTGGTCTGCGCCGATGGAGTTACCCAATTCTCCGAATGGACATTGGGCGCAACCGGCCCGACGGTGGTGCAAATGGCCCATCTGACAGCAGCGCCGCCGCAGCGCGATTCCAGCGGCTGGGTGGTGTTGGCCATGGTGGCCAGCCTGGGGCTGTTGGTGTGGCTGGCCTTCCGCATAGTGAGCCGCCCAACGTGATGGTGCATGATCTCCTCTACGGCTCGATCGCGATCGAGGAGCCGGTGCTGCTCGATCTGATGCAGGCGCAGGCGCTGCAGCGTCTGCACGGGGTGTTGCAGCACGGCATTACTGCGCTGATTGGCATTACACAGCCGGTCACCCGTTTCGATCATTCCGTAGGCGTGATGCTGCTGGTGCGTCGCCTTCACGCGCAGGCTGAGCAGAGTGCAGCGCCGGCGAAACCCACCGGCGGCTCACTCGCTGAACAGATCGCCGCACTGCTGCACGATGTGAGCCACACTGCTTTCAGTCACGTCATCGATTACGTCGTCGACGGGCATGATCGTCAAAGTTATCATGAAGAATGGAAAGAGCCGCATCTTCGCGCCAGTGATGTGCCTCTGATTCTCGCCAGGCATGGTTACGACTGGCGCGACTTTCTTCACGAAGCAGATTACCCGCTGCTCGAACAGCCGGCGCCGCGGCTGTGTGCCGATCGGTTGGATTACTTTCTGCGTGACAGCCGCGATCTGGGCCTGGCGACCCCGGCCGAAGTCCAACAAGCGCTCGAGCGCCTCATCGTGCACGACGGGCGTATCGGCGTGGCTGAGGTGGAGGTTGCCCGCTGGCTGGCGTACACTTACATCGCCGCCGACAAAGCCAGTTGGGCTAACTTTCGTGAAGTAGGGTTGTATGAAGTTACAGCGCGGGCCATCAAATCTGCCATGCAGTTCGGCGCGATCACGGAAGACGACTTCTGGGGCACCGATGACCAGTTGTGGCGCAAACTCCATGCGCTTGATCAACCTGCGGTGCAGCAGCAACTCGCTTGGGTCTCACCCGCCACACGCTTTGAATGGGACGAGGTCAATCCCACTTTTCGCGTCAGCACCAAACTGCGCACGATCGACCCCGATGTTTTGATCGACAATCGATTTATGCCGCTTTCTACCGTGGATACTGACTTTGCTCGTTATCGCGCTGATTATCTCAGCCGCAATTCCGGCAAGTGGCCCATGCGCGTGATGCTGCCTTAGGGTTTAGGCGCTTTCACAATAAGCGTGGCTGGACGTCATCCGCCAGCTGCAAGGGTGTGCCCGCTGCAAATTTATGGGCCCAACGGGTTGGCTCGGGCAGGCGATAGTCCGTGACACAGCGCAGCACCAGCTCCACCGCGTGCGGCACGTCGATTAAATGGCCGGGAGAAATGTACAGCGGATTAGCTCGCTCGCGCGTGCGAATGACGGCTCCGATCACGTGGGGGGGCTTGCGGCGATCATAGAGCGGCGCCTGGTCGCCTTTGCGTGGTCCGATCGGATCGTGCTGCCCATAGAGCTTGGATTTCGCCACGCCGATCGTGGGCCGTTCCAGCCACAACCCCATTTGCGCGGCAATGCCCATGCCGCGCGGATGCGCAATACCCTGGCCGTCGAACATCACCACATCGGGTTTGTGCTCCACATGTTCCCATGCGGCCAGCACGGCAGGGCCTTCACGAAAAGACAACAATCCGGGGATGTAGGGAAAGACCAGTGGAACGTCGGCGGTTACCCCCTCGATCGGTTTGAGATCAGCCAGGCGAATGATGACGATGGCGGCGCGAGCGGTCTCTTCCTGCAGGCTGAGATCCACCCCGCCGATCGTTTCCACGGCGCGGTTGTCCCAGGTCAAACTGAGTTGTGCGCGCAGCGCGGCTTGAACACGAATGGCTTCTTCTGGCGAGAGTGACCAAGGATGCAGCATAGACCATCGATCTCAGCACAGGACTTACTATCAGGATACCATATTCCCAGATTACATAGGCCTCAAGGACTTGAACCCTTCCCCCAAGGCTTCGTATGCTTCGCCGATGACTACAAACGCTTGCGGATCAGCCTCATGAATGATCGCCTTGATCGGGTTGACTTCGGCGCGGCTGACGGCGCAAAACAAAATCTGCCGATCCTGGTTCGAATACATACCCTGACCCTGCCACAAGGTGACGCCGCGTTGTAGCTCCTCGATCACACGCTGCGCTACAGGATGAGGATTGCTGGTAATGATCAGCACCGTGCGCGTGGTGCGCACGCCCTCGGCCGCAAATTCGGCGGCCAACCCGCCGACGTAGAGTGCCACGACGGCATAGAGTGCCAATTCCCACCCAAACGACAAACCGGCGACCAACACGACAAACACATCCGTGGCGATGTAAGTCTGGCTGTAGGGCATACCACGCCAGAGGTTGAGCACACGCACCAGGATATCCGTGCCGCCGGTTGTGCCTTGACCGCGCAGCACCAGCCCCACGCCCACACCGCCGATGACGCCGCCGTACAGCGCATTCAAGATCGAATCGGAAGTAAGGCCGTGGGGCGGCAGCAGAATGGTCAGCACGTCCAACGCGATCGAATAGCCTAACACGGCGAAGATCGTGCGCGTCAGGAAACGCCGCCCGCCCAGATACTTCCAGCCTAGCGCCATGAGCGGCACGTTCAAAATAATGTAGAGCGTACCCACCGGCCAGCCCGTGAAGTTGCCCATGAGCTGCGCGATGCCGCTTACGCCGCCCGCGGCCAACTTGCCCGGAATGTAGAACAGCACCATCGATAAGGCTTGCAGCATGACGCCTGCCACAATCAAGGCGTAAT
>JAUQXC010000770.1 GCA_030834825.1 Thermoflexales bacterium | reverse complement strand
GGCCGACGAATGGAAACCAGATCGCCGCACGGCCTAGCTCGCCCGCGCGGGGCGCGGGTGTGCGCACGGGAATGGACGTCAAAAAACCTAACGCAAAGAGCAAAGGGTGCATAGCATTAGGCGGCTTTGTCGCTGACACCTGCTTCGGCAAAGGTCGCCATTTCATTCAGAATGCGCAGCGCCGCGTCGAGGAGCTGGAATGCCAACGCCGCGCCGGTGCCCTCGCCGAGTCGTAGGTTCAAGTTCAACAACGGACGCAGTCCTAAATGCTCCAACATGGCGCGATGTCCAATCTCCACCGATTGATGCGCGGCGATGAGATAGGGTTTCACTTCGGGGGCCAGTGCCGTGGCGATCAATGCTGCCGCGCCGGAGATGAAACCATCAATGACGACGGGCAAGCGCTGCGCTGCACCCCCGATGATCACACCGGCCAGACCGGCGATCTCCAGCCCGCCCACTTTGCTCAACACGTCGAGCGGATCGGAACGATCGGGGTGGTTCACTTCCAACGCGCGTTCGATCAGGGTTACTTTGCGCTGTAAGCCGGCGTCGTCCACACCGGTGCCGCGCCCGGTGACTTGCGCCACAGGCCGGCCCGTCAGCACCGCGCAGATCGCGGCCGAGGGCGTGGTGTTGCCGATACCCATGTCGCCGGTGGCGACCACATCCAGGCCTCTTGCAACTTCCTGCTCGACGATCTTCAGGCCTACGGCGAGGGCGTCTTCAGCCTGGGTGCGCGTCAGCGCCGGGCCGCGCGCCATGTTCTGAGTGCCGCGCGCCACTTTGCAACGTTCCAGGCCAGGCAGCGGTTCGAACTCGGCATTGACACCCACATCGACGACAATCACCCGCGCGCCGGCCTGTCGGGCCAGTACGTTGATCGCAGCACCACCGTGTAGAAAGTTCATCACCATCTGCGGCGTTACTTCAGCGGGAAAAGCGCTGACGCCTTCCCGCGCAATGCCATGATCGCCGGCCATGACGATGATGGCTTTGCGCGCCAATGACGGATTCAATTGACCGGTGATGGCCGCGAGTTGCACCGCGAGATCTTCCAATTGTCCCAGACTGCCCGCGGGCTTGGTCAACAAGTTTTGCCGGGCACGCGCGCTGGTTTGCGCGACGAGGTTAACGGGAGGAATGGCGGGCAGCGTAAGCATAGTTTTATCTGTAATGTTGGTAATCATCTTTCGTTAGATTTTGGAATTCCACAACGGTTCCGGTCCATCGTGCTGCTGATTCTCATAGCGCGCCATCATAAACAGCAGATCCGATAAGCGATTGAGATACGGCATCACTAATCCGCCGATCGGCTCTTCGCGCGCCAGCGTGAGCACAGCGCGTTCGGCGCGGCGACAAATGGTGCGGGCCACGTGCAGCTGCGCCGCCCCGATCGATCCACCGGGCAGGATGAAATTCTTCAACGACCCGGTAGCCTCAATCATCTCGTCAATCCAGTGCTCCAACTGCGTCACATGCCGCTCTTCGATCTGCGGCAACCTGTAGGCGCGTTTGTCTTCTTCGCGGAAGGCCAGATCGGTTCCCAGGTGGAACAATTCGTTCTGAATGATGGGCAGGATTTCCCTCAGGCGCGGTGTCAGGCCCTGCGCCACCGCCACACCGATGGCCGAGTTGAGTTCGTCGACGGTGCCATACGCAGCGACGCGCGCCGAATCCTTGGGCACACGCTGCCCGCCGCCCAGTGAAGTTTCTCCTTCGTCGCCTTTGCGCGTGTAGATGCTGGTCAAACGTGGCATGTTGAATTCCTTGTTGGACACGGATTTGACGGATGTTACGGATTGACGCGGATTTTTCTTTATACTGCATGCGACCACACGCCTGCGGCGGGTGCACGAAGTCCCCCTCTTCTGGGGGACTCCCACAGGGAGGCTGCGCACTGCTCCCGTCACGCGAATGGCCGCGAATGATTCGCGAAATTCGCGGAGATTCGCGGATCAAAAAGCGCACGCTTCGCGTATGCCCGCGCGGGGTATAGTTGATCCGTGAAAATCCGTGTTATCCGTTGTATCCGTGTCCTGCTAATTTTCTGCATGCACGAGCGGCGCGCCGTGCGCGGGATGTTCATACACGGTGATGCGCAGCCCATACGCAGGACTCAAATTCTCTTCCGTTAGTACTTCTGCGGGTGTGCCCAGCGCCGCGATCGTGCCGTTGGAGAGCAGCGCCACTCGGTCGGCGTACTGTGCCGCCAGATTCAGATCGTGTAGCGCGAGCAACACGGCCTGCTGCTCCGCGTGCGCCAGATCACAGACCAGGCTGAGCACGCCGGCTTGATGTTTGAGATCGAGATGTGCCGTCGGTTCGTCCAGCAGCAAGGTGCGCGCCGACTGCGCAAGGGCGCGCGCGATTAAGACGCGCTGTTGCTCGCCGCCCGATAGCTCACCGATGGGCCGCTCGGCCAGCTCGAGTGTGCATGTCCGCTCGAGCGCAGATTGCACCGCTGATCGATCCGGCTCGCCTTCGCGGCCCAGCCAGCCCAGATAAGGAGTGCGGCCCATGAGCACCGTCTCGAACACACTGAACGACTCCGGCAAGCGCACGGCCTGTGGTACGACGGCCATCAACTTGGCGCGATCGGCCACGCGCAGGCCATGTACATCCTGCCCGTCGATGGTGACGCATCCGCCGATCGGTTTGAGGCTGCCACTGCAGGCGCGAATCAAGGTGGATTTGCCCACGCCGTTGGGGCCGATCAAGGCCAGCACCTCGCCCGCGTTGACGGACAGGTTCACCTCGCGCAAGACCGTGCGCGCTTCATAGCGGATGGTGACGTTTTCGATGGACAGCATCATTTTTCCAAAGGCAGAAGGCGGAATTCTGAAAGAACGCGGTACCTTCCGCCATCGTCATTCCGAATTCCGCATTACCAAAATGTTTGCCGCTTTGTCCTGCGTAGCAGCCACAAAAAGAATGGCGCGCCGAACAGGGCGGTGATCACGCCCAGCGGCACTTCCTGCGGCGCGATGATCGTGCGCGCCAGAATATCGGCCAGCAGCAACAGCGCCGCGCCGGCGCAAATTGACAACGGGATCAACCGCCGATAATCGCCCCCCCACAGCAGGCGGACGATATGCGGTACCGCCAAGCCCACAAAACCGATGATGCCCGCAAAGGACACGGCGGCCGCCGTGGTGAGTGAGGCCGCCATCACGATGACCAGCTTCACCCGATCGACGCGCAGACCCATCTGCTGCGCTTGATCATCGCCAAACTGCAATACGTTGAGCGGCCGGCCCAGCAGCGACAACGTGATCAAACCGAGAGCGATGTACGGCAGGATTGCAATGACGGGCAGCCAGCCGCCAAAGGCAAAGCCGCCCAGCATCCACGAGATGGCGCGGCGCAGTTCGGCTTGCGAACTCAACATCAAGAAGGTAGTCATGGCCGTGGTGAATGAGCCGATCGCCACACCGGCCAGGATCAATGTGGAGATGGGTGTCGCACGACCGATGCGCGCGAGACTGTACACCACCCCCACGGTGATCAATGCCCCGCTGAACGCCGCGATCGGAATCACTAATGCGCCGAAGATAGTGGCGGGCCAGTTCTGCGCCATGGCGATCACTGCGCCCAGGCCGGCTCCCGACGCTACGCCGATGATGTAGGGATCGGCCAACGGGTTGCGGAATAAACCTTGATAGGCCGCGCCGCTGCCGCTGAGCGCCGCACCCGCCAGCAGAATCAACACGGTGCGCGGCAAGCGGATGTCAAACAGGATCGTTTCGTAAGTCGCGGGCCACGTCGGCGTGATGTGCATGAAGGGCAGTTTGCCAAACAACATGCGTGCCACGTCCCAGGGCGGAATGGGAACTGCGCCGATGGCCGCACTGAGCACGATCGCAGCGATCAGCAAAAAAAGGCACCACACAAATGGAGAGATGGGAACGCGCATGATCTTTGACCAAGCGTCCTGAGCAGGCCTCCGCTCACGCCATTCCCCGGCCAAGGCCGGGTGGCGCGCTGGGCGGAATGCTTCTACGCTACTTGAACAACTCAGGGTGCAACAATTTCGCCAGCGTTTCCAGGCCATCGATCAAACGCGGTCCGGGACGGCTGACCAGATTATCGTCGAAAGTGTACACGGCGTCATTTTGCACGGCCTTGAGCGCACTCCAGCCGGCGCGCTGTCCTACGGACTCGACGGTCACGCCGTACGGCGCATCGCCCAACAGTATGACGGCGGGATTTTGCGCCACCAGTTCTTCGGAACTGATTTGTGCGAACGGATCTTTCAAGGCGGCGCCGACGTTCTGACCGCCGGCCAGCGTCAACATCGCATCGATGAAAGAACCGGGTCCGGGCGTCCACGGCTTGGTGGGATCAGTCGCGTCGATCTCGTAAAACACCACGGGCTTTTCCGTAGCTCCCGCGACCTTTTGTGTGACGGCATCATACCGCGTTTTGATCGATTCGATCAACTGCGCCGCCTCAGTTGAGCGGCCCGTCAGCTTTCCCACGGTTTCCAGGTTGGGATAGAGATCCTCAAACTTCTTCGGATTAGGCAGCCAATAGACTGTGAGTTTCAAATCCTCCAGAGCTTTAACTTGCTCCGGGCTATTGATCTCAGCGGCGAGGATCAGATCGGGCTGCAGCGCGACGATCGCTTCAGTGTTGAGCTTGTCGAACACGGAGCCGATGCTGGGCACATCTTGCGCTTCGGCGGGATAATCCGACAACTCCTCCCGCCCGATGACTTGCTGGCCTGCGCCGAGGGCGAAGAGAATCTCGGTGTTGGACGGCGCAATCGAAATAATACGCTGCGCAGGGGCAGCCAACTCGATCGATCTTCCCAGTCCATCGGTGAGCTTAATCGGCTCTGGAGCCGGAGTCGATATGGGTGTGGGCGGTTCGGCCGGAGCCAAGGTCGGAGCAAGCGTGGGAACTGAGGTCGGCGCCGCAGTTGGGCGTGCCGTGGGGGCTGAAGTCGCGATCGGGGTGGGGGCAGCCGCCGGCGCGCAGGCGCTCAGCAGCACAGTCAACAACATCAGCAGCGACAATAGTTTGCGGGACATGGCTTCTCTCCTTAAATGAAATACAGCTCAAGTATCCTGACGCCTTGAAAACGAAAGACCCCTTGTCGCATAAACAAGGGGTCGTGGGCAAACTGGTAGAATCAGTCCAGCGGCTGCCACCCCCTTTCGGCGAGGTTCGTGGTGAGCGCAGTGTGGGTGGGCGACCTGGCTTTTCCAGTGGCTAGTTGCTAGCCGCTAGAATTACAGTTGCGCGACAGCGCCGGACTTGCACCGGCTTCGCCGTTGACGTCCTGCCCATCCGGGGGCAAGACACCCACACTGCCTATTCAATTACGGGCGGACTATACCGCAGGGCAGAGGGGCTGTCAAGCCTCTTACGCATTTCTAATACCGGCATCGTAGGAACTGGGGTATAATTTCCAGTGCCGACAGAAGTTTCGGTTTTTCGGGAGGTTTACTGTGAATACTGCACGACCCAGAAACAATTTAGTTTACTTGTTGATCATCGTTGCTATCGGCGCGATCATCTTCACGGCGCTGCGCAGCAATGCTGCGCCCAGCCAAGATGTGCCGTTGAGCGAAGTGGCTGCTTTCATTAACGCTGGCAAGGTAAAAGAGATCATCGTCTCTGATGATGATGTCAAGGTCGATACCAACACCGCTGTGGGGATCGTTACCTCGCACAAAGATTCCAATTCGGATCTGGCCTCGCAATTGAGCAGCTTGGGCGTAGATGCGGCCAAGCTCGCGGAGGTTAAGTACACTGTCGATCGTCCGCCCGAATGGGGCTCGCTGCTCAGCACGATCAGCTTCCTGCTCCCCGGCTTGATCGTGGTGGGGCTGATCTATTTCATGTTCCGGCAAGCGCAGGGCACCAATAATCAAGCCATGTCGTTCGGCAAGAGCCGCGCGCGCATGTTCACCGGTGAGCATCCCACGGTGACCTTTGAAGATGTGGCCGGCGCCGAAGAAGCCAAGCACGATCTGCAGGAAGTGGTGGAGTTCCTCAAGGAGCCGGAGAAATTCGTCTCGTTAGGCGCACGCATCCCCAAGGGCGTGCTGTTGGTCGGCAGTCCGGGCACGGGCAAGACCCTGCTGGCCAAAGCCGTTTCCGGTGAAGCGGGTGTGCCCTTCTTCAGCATCAGCGGCTCTGAATTTGTCGAAATGTTCGTGGGTGTAGGCGCGTCGCGCGTGCGTGATCTATTCGATCAGGCCAAGCGCCACAGCCCGTGCATTGTCTTTGTGGACGAAATCGACGCGGTGGGTCGCCATCGCGGCGCCGGGTTGGGCGGCTCGCACGATGAGCGTGAGCAGACGTTGAATCAGATTCTGGTCGAGATGGACGGCTTCGACACCGACACGAACGTGATCGTGGTGGCGGCCACCAACCGGCCGGACATTCTCGATCCGGCGTTGCTGCGCCCGGGGCGCTTCGATCGGCGCGTGGTGCTCGATCGGCCCGATATGAAGGGCCGCGAAGAGATCTTCAAGGTGCACGTGCGCGGCAAGCCGTTGTCCGACGACGTGAATCTGGGCAACCTGGCCAAATCGACGCCGGGCTTTGTGGGCGCGGATATCGAAAACATGGTGAACGAGGCCGCCATTGTGGCTGCGCGGCGTAACAAGAAGATCATCGCCATGACGGATTTCGAAGAGGCGATGGAACGCGTGATGCTTGGCCCAGAACGCAAGAGCCGCGTGATTCAACCCAAAGAGAAGCGAATCACGGCCTATCACGAAGCGGGTCATGCGGTGGTTATGCGGGCACTGCCCAACAGCGATCCGTTGCGCAAGGTGACCATCATCCCGCGCGGCTTTGCAGCAGGTCTGACATGGTCCATGCCGGAAGACGACAACAGCCATGTCACGCGCGGCAAGTTGAAGGATATGTTGGCGGGTATTCTGGGCGGTCGCGCCGCGGAAGAAACCGTGTTCAACGAGATTACCACCGGCGCCAGCAACGACCTGGAGAAAGTCACCGAGATTGCGCGTAGCATGGTGCAGCGCTGGGGTATGAGCGAGAAATTAGGCCCGCTGGTTTACGGCAAGAAGGAAGAACTGGTCTTCCTGGGCAAAGACCTGGGCGAGCAGCGCGACTACAGCGAAGCCGTGGCGCAGCAGATCGACGGCGAAGTACAGCGCATCGTGGCCGAAGCACACGAGACGGCTTTGCGCGCCCTGGCGGAAAATCGTGAGCGGCTCGATCGGGTGGCTGAAACCCTGATCGAAATCGAAACGCTGGACATGGAAGACTTCGAGAAGGTGTGGAACGGTGAAGAGCTGCCCAAGCTCGATGGTCCCGGCGGACCGCCGCCGGCGACGCCGAAGCCCAGCAAGTCCGCGCCGGAAGCTCCAGCCCCTACGGGCAACAAGCCTAATCCTGCGCCCCTGCCGGCCTGAACGAGTGTTGCTGATAAATGAACGAGGCGATCTTGAAAGAGATCGCCTCGTTGTGGTGTAGGGCAAGTTGCCAACTTGTTCAGGCTTCAAATTTCGTGCAGATTGCCAATTGACAGGGCAATCTGCCTATGATATAAACTTCCCAATAACTAAATAGTGCAACACTCTTATCCAGAGAGGCGGAGGGACCGGCCCGTTGATGCCTCGACAACCTGCCTAAGGTCGCATAGCGACCGACAGCAAGGTGCCAATTCCGGCAGAAGATTCTGGAAGATGAGAGAACAGGACGTTGTTTTGTTCATGTGACCTCTTCTTGCAGAAGAGGTTTTTTTGTTCCGCTTGACCACCTCCTCTGGACAAGAATCGGCAGTCAGTCGTCATTGCGAGCCGCTGTGAGCGGCGAAGCAATCTCGCAGTCGAAGTGAGAGATTGCTTCGTCGCATGCTTCGACTACGCGGCAAAACAACGCCGCTCCGCTCACGCCGTGTCCGCCGCCCAGCGTGCCGCCAGGCTCCCCCGGAGCCTGGGTACGGCAAAGCGGCGGCGCGCTCGGCGGGACGCTCCTCGCAATGACGTATCTAAAACATTCTTTCTCAAGAGGAGACTTGGTATCATGTCGAAGGAAAATGGGCACCGCTATGGTTTCACCACGCGCCAGCTGCATGCTGGCCAGCAACCCGATCCCACGACGAATGCGCGCGCCGTGCCGATCTATCAAACGACTTCGTATCAGTTCAAGAACACCGAACACGCGGCCAACTTGTTCGCGTTAAAGGAGTTTGGCAACATCTATACGCGCATCATGAATCCAACCAGCGATGTGTTTGAGCAACGCCTGGCCGATCTGGAAGGCGGGGTGGGGGCGTTGGCTACCAGCTCGGGGCATGCCGCCCAGACGATGGCAATTCTGGCCTTGTGCAGCGCAGGCGATCACATTGTGTCGGCGTCAACGCTATATGGCGGCACGTTCAATCAGTTCAACTACACGTTCCCGCGCCTGGGCATTGACGTGACCTTTGTCGATCCCGGCGATCCGGAAAACTTCCGCAAGGCCATCCAACCCAATACCAAGCTTCTGTACGGCGAAACCTTGGGCAATCCACGCATCAACGTGTTCCCCTTTGAGGAAGTAGCGCAGATCGCGCAGGAGTTCGGTCTTCCGCTGATGATCGATGCCACCTTCGCGACGCCCTATCTCAATCGTCCGTTCGAATGGGGCGCCAACATCGTGACGCATTCGACGACGAAATTCATCGGCGGGCACGGCACCTCGATCGGCGGCGCCATTGTCGATGGCGGCAACTTCAATTGGAAGGATAATCCGCGCTTCCCCAATTTCAACACGCCTGATCCCAGCTATCACGGGTTGGTCTACGCGGACCTGGCCGGCGCGGGCCTGCCGCCGTTCATCATCAAGGCCCGCGTGCAGATTCTGCGCGACATTGGCGCGAGCCAATCGCCGTTCAACTCCTTCTTGTTCTTACAAGGCCTGGAAACGTTAAGCTTGCGGATTGATCGGCATGTCAAGAACGCGCAGGCTGTGGCCGAATATCTGGAGCAGCATCCCAAGGTCAGCTGGGTCACGTATCCCGGTTTGAAGAGCCACCCTGATTACGAGCGCGCCAAGAAGTATTTGCCCAAAGGTGCAGGAGCGATCCTGGGCTTTGGGATCAAAGGCGGGGTAGAGGCGGGCTGCAAGTTCATCGATAGCTTGAAGTTGTTCAGCCATCTCGCCAATGTCGGCGATGCCAAGAGCCTGGCGATCCATCCGGCCAGCACGACGCACAGCCAGTTGTCGCCAAAGGAACAAGATAGCGCGGGG
>JAUQXC010000769.1 GCA_030834825.1 Thermoflexales bacterium | reverse complement strand
TCGACGAGTGTGCCGGCATCGATGCCTTAATCACGAACGGCTTGTGGACGAGCTTGGGCTTTGCACCCGAGACCACGCTGCATGATGTGCGTTGGGGCCGCTGGTTCAAGGGGAACGGCGTTAACGACTTTGTGTGGGTGCTCGAGATCTCAGGCAGTGTGCCCCCTGCGCATCTTAGCGGCGGGTTTGCCGGCGCTTCCAGCGAGCGCCAACCTGCGATGTACTTCCCCAAAGGTGGCGGATCAATCAAGGGTGTGAGCAAACCTGGTTGGGTGGTGTGGAGCCGTGTCTTTGTCGCAGGCGGCAAACTCAATTGCGATCTCGGCCTGGGTGAATCTGTCGCCTTGCCCGCCGAAGAGACGCAAGAGCGCTGGCGCTTAACGACCTCGGCGTGGCCGATGATGCACTTGGTCATGAAAGACATCACACGCGATCAATTCATGGCACGGCACAAGGCTAATCACATTCAAGTGGTGTATGCGCCCGACAAGGCGCAGGCGCGCAAGGCCCTCTATGCCAAGGCCGCTGCCCTGAATGCACTTGGTATTAAAGTCGCATTGTGTGGGAAGATCTAGCGTGCTGGGAGTAAGCGATGCTGCGTACTGATCACGTTGCCTTGCCGGTGTCCGATATGGATGAGGCGATCAAGTTCTATGTGGAAAAACTTGGCCTGCCGTTGCTGTCGCGTGAAGTCGACCCGGTGCAACAAGAAGAGTTCACCTTCCTGGCGCTGGAAGGCGGCAACCTTGAATTGCTGAAGAGCTTGGCGCATCCGTTTGAGAAGCCGCAGCTCAAGCCACCCTACTGCCCGCATCTTGCGCTGGCGACCGAGGATATGACCGCCACGCTTAAGCTGATCGAAGAGCAGCACCTGCCCATCGTCACTGGCCCGCTGAAGATCGAAGACAAAGTAACGTGGCTGTACATTGCCGATCCGGATAATAATGTGATCGAATTTGTGCAGTGGCTGGCGCAGTAGAAAACGTGGGGCGTCGCACACCCGATCGGCTGGATGGCGCCCCGCCGATTGATTCGCAACAGGAGACAAGCCTACATGCTCAAAACCAAATTGCTTCATCCTGAAATTCTGGCCGCGCTCGGCGGGGCAGGGCACGGCTCAAAAGTGCTCATTGCCGATGGCAACTTCCCTTTCGGTACAGGCGCAAACCCGGCGGCCAAGCGTGTCTACCTGAATCTGGCGCCAGGATTGGTGAGTGTGACCGATGTTTTGAAGGCTCTCGTAGAGACAATCCCTCTCGAGGCCGCCGAGGTGATGCAACCGGCGTCTGGGCCAGAACCTTCAATCTTCAATGAATTTCGTGGACTGTTGCCCGGCCTGGAACTGAAACCACTGGGCCGGTTTGAATTCTATGATATGGCGCGTGAACGCGATGTCGCGTTGGTGATCACCACTGGCGAACAACGGATCTATGCCAACCTGTTAGTGACCATCGGCGTTGTGATGCCGTAGAATTCCACCTTCTTTCTAAAGATATGCTTGACAACAGGTTTTTTCCATGATAACATGTTATCGATTTCATGGTATCCATACCATACGACACCACTAGCACGCCTTTATCTTAAAAGTGTCCAGTCCCCAAATTGGCCGATTCTAAAGACACATAATCACCAATAGATATTCTCGGCCATGCTGCCACCCGCTATTGTAGTCACTTGAGTACTCTTTGTCTTTTGAGGAAGATACATGGGTGAACCTCTTGTTGTTATGGAAGGTATCGATAAGTCTTTCCCAGGTGTCCACGCTCTGGATCAATGCCACTTTGAGCTGTTACCTGGTGAAGTACATGCCCTAGTCGGCGAAAACGGCGCCGGCAAGTCCACGTTGATGAAGGTCCTCTCCGGCATCTATAAAGCGGAAGCCGGCCGTATTGTGTACAAAGGCAAAGAAGTTGAAATCCCCAATCCTCGTGCGGCTCAACAGTTGGGCATCAGTATGATTCACCAGGAACTGAACCTGATGCCGCACCTCACCGTGGCGCAGAATATCTTCATCGGACGGGAGCCCCGTCACCACATCAGATTTATGCTGGACGAAAAGGCCCTCAACGACCAGGCGCAGCAGGTGTTTGCTCTGCTGCACCTGAACCTTGATCCCCGGATCAAGGTAGCCGACCTGACCGTCGCCAAACAGCAAATGGTTGAGATCGCCAAGGCCTTGTCGTTCAACGCCGAAGTGTTGATTATGGACGAGCCCACGGCGGCCCTGACCGATACAGAAATCGACGAGCTGTTCCGCATCATCGACGATCTGCGTACCAAGGGTGTGGGTGTGGTGCATATCTCGCATCGCTTGGAAGAGCTGAAGCAGATTTCCGATCGAGTAACGGTGATGCGGGATGGGAAGTACATCGACACCGTCAAGACACGGGAAGCTTCCATCGATCGCATTATTAGCATGATGGTGGGCCGCACCATTTTCGAAGCCACGCCGGAAGTGCCCGAAAAGCCCAGTGAGGAGATTGTGCTGGAAGCGAAGAATCTCACACGGGGCAATCTGATCAAGGATGTCAGTTTTCAACTGAAAAAGGGTGAGATTCTGGGGTTCAGTGGATTGGTCGGGGCCGGGCGTACAGAGGTCGCACGCGCGGTGTTCGGCGCAGATCCGATCGACTCCGGTGAGATTTACGTGAAGGGGATCAAAGTCCATATTGGCAGTCCCAACGATGCTGTCAAGCACGGGATCGGTTATTTGTCCGAGGATCGCAAGCGCTATGGCCTAGCCCTGGGCATGGATGTGGAAGAGAATGTGGTGCTGGCGGCCTTCAAGAAATTCCTGGGGGCGTTCGGGTGGGTAAACCGATCGAAGACGCGATCCACCGCCGAGCAGTATGTGAAGATGTTGGCCGTTAAAACGCCGAGTCTGCAGCAAAAGGTGAGAAATTTATCGGGCGGCAATCAACAGAAGGTCATCCTCGGCAAATGGTTGACCGCAGACACGAACATCCTGATCTTTGACGAGCCGACCCGCGGAATTGATGTGGGCGCCAAGAGCGAGATCTATCATCTGCTCAACAACCTGGCGCAGCAGGGCAAGTCCATCATCATGATTTCCTCGGAATTGCCCGAGATTTTGCGCATGAGCCATCGTGTCGTCGTGATGTGCGAAGGCCGGATCACCGGCGAGCTCAATATTGCCGAAGCGACGCAAGAAAAGATCATGCAATATGCAACCCAGCGTGGCGAAGTCTTGCTGGTCGATGAACCCGCGCCAACCTCTGCCCCTCTCGGAGATGCTTGAACATGGAAGCTAAGACCGCTCCAAGATCCTCCCTGCTTCGCCCGGAAAGAATTCAGCGCTTCCTGGCATTTGGTGGATTGATTGCCCTGATCGTCGTGTTTAGTCTGGCCTCGCAGTACTTTCTGAAGCCCGACAATATTGGTGGCATCTTCCTGGCCACGGCCGTCAACGGGGTGCTTGCCTTGGGCGTCACGTTTGTCATTATCAACGGCGGCATCGATCTGTCAGTCGGCACCGTGATGACCTTTTCCGCAGTCATGACGGCCCAGTTCATTACGATCTGGCAGATGCCGGTTCCCGTGGGTATCCTGGCCGGTCTGCTGACGGGGGCGTTGTGCGGCCTCGCCAACGGTCTGATGGTGACCAAAATGAAGGTACCGCCCTTCGTGGCCACTTTGGGCATGCTGTATATCACTAAGGGGCTGTCGTTGGTCGTTTCCCAACTGAAGCCGATCTATTTTAACGATACCCCGATCTTCAATCAGGTGGCGATGGGTTCAGTTCTGGGCGATCTGGCGCGGGTGGTTATCGGGGTTTTTGATCCGTCCAATCCGATGGTGCTGGAGCCCCTCGCCAATCCAACCATTGTGGATCCCATCAAGAATATCGTGCTGGTATTTTTCGGGGCCGCCATCATCGCCGCCTTCATCCTGGGCAAGACGATTCTGGGTCGCTACACCTTTGCCATGGGCAGCAACGTCGAAGCGACGCGCCTTTCCGGGGTCAATGTCGATCGCTGGCAAACGGCGATCTACACGCTGTGTGGTCTATTTGCAGGGCTGGCCGGAGTCATCATCGGAGCGCGGTTGAATTCCGCGCAGCCGGCGCTGGGCGCGGGTTATGAGTTGGACGCCATCGCAGCCGCCGTGATTGGCGGAACGTCGCTCAGTGGCGGCGAAGGCTCGATCTTGGGGACCGTCATTGGCGCTTTCGTGATCAGTGTGCTGGCTAATGGACTGCGGATTCTCTCGGTGCCGCAAGAGTGGCAGATCGTCGTGACCGGGACGATTCTGGTCTTGGCCGTCTACCTGGATCGTCGCCGCAAGAAATAAGGTTCTGCTGAAAGGAGGCGCTTGCCGCTAACCACGACCCGATTCAAATCAACTGATTGCCGTTGTGTGCTGTACCGTGATCTCACTGGTTGCGAAGCTCCACGCGGAGCTGACTAACATATCCTTGCAAGGAGGAATCTGAGATGAAGTCCAAGAATCTGTTCGTCGTCGTGTCCCTGTTGCTCGTCGTCGCCATGATTGCCGGCTGCCAACCCGCTGCCGCGCCCGCCACCCAGGCCCCGGCGCAACCACCTGCGCAACCACCGGCAACGACGGCCAAACCGTACATCCCCGTCATTTCCAAGGGTTTCCAGCATCAGTTCTGGCAAGCCGTGAAGGCCGGTTCCGAGAAAGCGGCGAAGGAACTCAACGTCGACATCACCTTCGAAGGTCCCGAGACTGAGGCGATGGTGGACAAGCAGGTCGAGATGTTCCAGACCGCCCTCGACAAGAAACCGGCGGCGATCTGTCTGGCCGCCGTTGACTCCAAGGCTTTCATTCCGCTGCTCGAGAAAGCCAAGGCGGCCGGCATCCCGGTGATCGGGTTCGACTCCGGCGTGGACAGCGACATCCCGGTGGCCACGGCGGCCACGGACAACATCGCGGCGGCGGCGGCGGCGGCAGACAAGATGGCCGAGCTCATTGGCGGTTCGGGTGAAGTGGCGATCATCGCCCACGACCAGACCAGCCGCACCGGTATCGATCGCGTGAAGGGTTTCACCGATCAGATCAAGGCCAAGTATCCGAACATTACGATCGTCGACACCCAGTATGGCGGCGGCGACCAGCTCAAGTCCACCGATATCGCCAAGACCGTCATTGGGGCGCACCCCAATCTGAAGGGCTACTTTGGCGCGAATGAAGGTTCGATCATTGGCGTGTTGAATGCCGCGAAGGAACTGAATATGGGCGGCAAGCTGACCATCATCGGTTACGATTCGGGCAAGCAGCAAAAGGACGCCATTCGTTCGGGCTTCCAGGCAGGCGCCATCACGCAGGACCCGATCGGCATCGGCTACAAGTGCGTCGAAGCCGCGGTTAAGGCGATGAAGGGTGAGAAGCTGGATAAGAACATCGACACCGGTTTCAAATGGTACGATAAAACTAACATTGACGATCCGGAAATTGTCGCGGTGCTGTACGACTAGCCTCAGATTACTACACTAGAAGTGGTGGGACTGCCCCTAACTAATCGGGCAGTCCCACCGGTAGGAAGTTTGAGTTTCGGACAGTTTTCCCGGTCCGTGTGTGCTGTGCGATCAGCGGCAGTCGTATTTTTGAACGCGCTTTTTCCCTGATGGCACCTTCTCGGTGCCACACTTCTGTGAGAGCCTAGCATGGCTACCATTCACGATGTTGCCCAACGTGCCGGAGTTTCACCCATCACCGTCTCCCGCGTGATCAATCGCTCTGGTTATGCCAGCCAGGAAACGCGTGAACGGGTTGAAGCCGCCGTGGCCGAGCTGGGGTATGTCCCCAATCGGTTGGCGCGCAGCCTGCGTTCCAAGCGGACGCATACCCTGGCGCTCGTTTTAACGGACATCACGAATCCCTTTTTTACCACAGTCGCGCGCGGCGTGGAAGATACCGCCAGTGACGCCGGCTACACCGTGATCTTTTGCAATACCGATGAATCTGAAAATGAAGAGAAGAAATATTTGCAGGTCTTATTGCAGCAGCAGGTCGATGGGATTTTGTTGGTGCCGGCGCGCAGCGCGCCTGACTCGATCGATCTGATCCGAAAACAACATACGCCCGTGGTGGTGCTCGATCGCCGGGTGCCGTCCGGCGTGGAAGTGGACACCGTGCGCTGTGAAAATGAATTAGGCGCTTATCAGTTGGTGCGGCTATTGATCGAACTGGGGCATCAACGCATTGCGATCTTGAGCGGGCCGCTCGGTGTGTCCACCGCCGAAGATCGACTGGCCGGCTACCGGCGCGCCATGCGCGAAGCCGGCCACGCGGCTGAAGCCCAGCTCGTGGTTTATGGCTTGTTCAATCAAGCCAGCGGCGCGGAGATGATGCGCCAGATTCTGGAGTTGGAGCCGCGCCCCACCGGCATTTTTGCCGCCAACAATTTGATCGGGATTGGCGCGCTACATGCCATGCAAGAAGCCGGGCTGCGTGTGCCGGAAGACATGGCTGTGGTCAGCTTCGACGATCTGCCACCGACTTTGCTCACCTCGCCCTTTTTCACGGTGGCCGCGCAGCCGGCGTATGAGATGGGGCAGCGCGCGACACAACTCTTATTGGCCCGTTTGACGGGCGATGCTTCGGCGCCTTGTCAGGAAATTATCCTGCCCACCGAGCTCGTGGTGCGTCAATCGAGCGGCCAACCGCGTGGCTAATTCTCGCCGACTTTCAATTACAGGAGGAGGTTTCTCATGAGTTCGTTCACCCTGGCCAGTGACGGCGTTGATCCTAACTGCGTGCCGACGCGCACGTTGTCTACCGGTGCGAAAATTCCGGCGATCGGTCTGGGGACGTTTGGGTCAGATCGCTTCTCGGGCGAAGCGATTGCCGCCGCCGTCAAAGGTGCCATCGCCGTCGGTTACCGACACATCGATTGCGCAGCGGTCTATGGCAACGAGCATTTGATCGGCTCGGCCCTGCAAGCCGTCATGGCCGGCGGCCTCCCGCGCGAGGAACTGTGGATCACGTCCAAAGTCTGGAACGATATGCATGGCGAGGGCGATGTGCTGCTCGCTTGTGCCCGGACGCTGAAGGATTTGAAACTGGACTATCTGGATCTGTATCTCATCCACTGGCCGTTCCCCAACTATCATGCACCCGGCGTCGGCGTCGACTCGCGCGATCCGCATGCCAGGCCTTATCTTCACGAGAATTATATGAAGACGTGGCGGCAGATGGAGCGCCTGGTCACAGCCGGTTTAGTGCGGCACATCGGCACCTCCAACATGACGATCCCTAAATTGAAACTGCTGTTGCGTGATGCGCAGATCAAACCGGCCTGCAATGAAATGGAACTGCATCCGCACTTCCAACAGCCCGAGTTATTCAAGTTCGTCGTCGATAACGGCATTGTCCCGATCGGCTTCAGCCCGATCGGGTCGCCCACCCGTCCCGATCGGGATAAAACGCGCGATGATACCGTCGATATCGAAGATCCCGTTATCGTCAAGATCGCCCAGCGGTTGGGGGTGCATCCGGCGGTGGTCTGCGTGAAGTGGGGAGTACAGCGCGGGCAGGTCCCCATTCCATTTTCGGTCTATCGCGAGCAGTATCTGAGCAATTTGCAAGGCGCCGCCTCTGATCCCTTGACGGCTGAAGAAATGCAGGCCATCGCCGGCATCGATAAAAACTGCCGGCTGATTAAGGGGCAGGTCTTCCTGTGGGAGAGCGCTAAAGACTGGGAAGATTTGTGGGATGTGAAAGGCGAGATTGCCGTGTAGGCGCGCACTCGCGTGCTCGCGCGTGACGGTGGTCTAGAGCAGCCTATGACCATGACCCAACGTTACATCATCACCATTGATGTGGGAACTTCCAGCACCAAGACTGCCGTGTGGGATGAAACCGGGCGGCAGCTGGCCGAAGCCGTACAGCCTTATCCCTTGCAGCGACCTCACCCCGTCTGGGCCGAAATCGAGGGCCGCGTCTGGTGGGAAGCCGTCTGCGCCACGGTGCGACAAGTCGTCGCCAAGAGCGGCCTTGACCCGCAGCACGTTGCCGGGATCGGCGTCGATGGCATCGGCTGGACCTTGCTGCCGGTCGATCGCCACGGCGACCCGCTGCACCCAGCGTTGATCTGGCTCGATCGGCGCGCGGAGGAAGAGACGGCGTGGCTGAAGAGCCTCGCCGCAGCCGATCAACTGATCGAGTTGTGTGCCAACCCGATCGATCCGGCTTACATCACGCCGAAGCTGTTGTGGCTGAAGCGCCATCACCCTCAAGTATTCGAAGCGACACACAAGTTCCTGACCTGCTCCGGTTATATCGTCGCTCAGCTGACCGGCGAATTCACCTGCGATTACACGCAGGCCTACGGTTATCACTTTTTTGACATTCGCCGTGAGCAATGGTCGCCGTGGGCGGCCGAGCTGCTGGGCATCCCGTTGGAGAAGATGCCTCGGCTGCAGGCGTGCACCGACATCGCCGGTACGTTGACGATGCCTGCGGCCGATCAGCTCGGCTTGCCTGCGGGTGTCCCCATCATCGTCGGATGTCTGGATGCCGCAGTGGGCGCGTTGGGCGCCGGTGTCACGCGCTGGGGGCAAACCAACGAGCAGGGCGGACAGGCGGGCGGCATGGCCGTGAGTGTCGATCGGGTGGTGGTGGAACCGCAGTTGATCTTCTCGCATCACGTTTTGCCCCGGCAATATTTGCTGCAAGGCGGCACGGTCGGCGGGGGATCGTTAGGCTGGTTCCGTGATGTGTTGGGACAGGTGGAACTGAACGCCAGTCAATTGCTCGATCAAAACGTGTTTGAGTTGTTTAGCGCGCAGGTCGCGCAGACGCCGCCCGGTGCGCATGGCTTGATCTTCGTGCCCTACATGGCGGGCGAACGGACACCGTTGTGGAACAGCCACGCGCGCGGCGTTTTCTTTGGCCTGTCATACAACACCTCGCGCGGCGATCTCCTGCGCGCGATCATGGAAGGCTGCGCCTTTGCCGTCTACGACAACATTCACGTAGCGGAACAACGCGGCGTGGTGATGCAGGAATATCTGGGATCGGGCGGGGCGACGCACAGCGCGGTCTGGTGCCAGATCAAAGCGGATGTCTACAACCGGCCGTTCAGCGTGGCTCGACGAGCCGAGGGCGGCGAAGGGGGACACACGTTGGGCTTGTATGCGTTGACCGCGCAGGCCGTGAGGATGTGTGCGTCGGCCGGCGAATGCCTTGAACACTTACTGTCCAGGCGGCAGGTGTTTGAACCGTCGGCGGAGCGACACGCGTTGTATCAAGATCTCTTCGGTGTTTATCAGGATGTTTCACGCCGCTTGCTGGAGGATTTCGATCGGCTGGCCGTGATTATGCAGAAGTACAAGTCTTAGCGCAGGCGAATTCTAGAGCAGATTCCAATTTCGTTTACGACTCTGCTCCAGCTGGATGGTTACATCTAGCCGCACAAACGACGGATGTGCCATCCGTCGAGAGCGAGTGGTGCCGGAAATCAATCTGG
>JAUQXC010000768.1 GCA_030834825.1 Thermoflexales bacterium | reverse complement strand
ACCAGGAGGGAATGGCCGCCGAGATCGAAGAAGTTGTCATGGACGCCCACGTGGTCCACCTGCAAGACCTTCTCCCACAGCGCCGCGATAGTGCGTTCGACCTCATTCTGGGGGGACGCATAACGCGTCTCGCGTTCGACGGGGTGCAGCGCGGCAGTGACCAACGCTTGGCGATCCAATTTGCCATTGGGCGTGCGCGGTAAGGTGTCCACGAGCGAAAACGTGGTAGGCACCATATACTCGGGCAGTCTCTCGCGCAGGAAGCGGCGGACCTCGTTGCCGAGAAAGGTCTTGTCCTGCTGCACGCGAATCCAGGCGACGAGGCGTTGGTCATCCGGCGATCCGGCGACCGCGGTTTCCCCCCGTAATAGAACGGCCGCCTCGTGCACGGCCGGATGTTGCGCGAGAACCGCTTCAATCTCCTCCAGTTCAATCCGAAAGCCGCGCAGTTTCACTTGCTGGTCAAGTCGGCCCAGGAACACGAGACGACCATCGGGGCGATAGCAAGCGCGGTCGCCGGTTTTGTACAGCCGACTTCCCGGCACATCACTGAAGGGATGGGGTCGGAGCCGCTCCGCTGTCAGGGCGGCCCGCTGGAGATAGCCACGCGTCAAGCCGGCACCGCCTATATACAACTCGCCCGTGACGCCCACGGGAACCGGCTGCAGCTGGGCATCCAAGACGTAGAGTTGGGTGTTGGCGATCGGCCTTCCGATCGGCACGGGGGTAGGGCTTTCCCCGGCGGGACAGGCGTATACGCTGCTCCACACCGTGGCTTCGGTGGGGCCATACTCGTTAAAGCAGGAGACGTGTGGCAGTCGGTGCTGATGGCGCTCCAGCAACTCGGGGGGCAGTGCTTCCCCAGCCATGATGACAGTGCGTAAATTGGTCAACCGTTCCCAGGCGGGCTGAGCCAGCAGCAGGGCATACAAGGAGGGGACACACAACAGATGCGTCACATGCTGTTGCGCAATGAGTTCAGGCAACTGCAAGACATCTTGTTTGAAGTCGTCTTGCCACAGCACCAATTTCCCCCCTTGGCACAACGTCCAAAAGAGACCGGCGACTGAACTGTCGAAGGCGAAGGAGGAAAGCAATAGGAAAGTCTCCACGTCATCGCCATAGTAGGTCATCCGCGCACGGGTCGAGTGGACTACATTGCGCTGCGTGATCATGACGCCCTTGGGTTGGCCGGTGGACCCGGAGGTGTAAATGACATAGGCCAGGTTATCGGGCGAGACGGGAGTCTGGGGGGGCGCGTCAGGCTCTTGCGCAATGAGTTCCCAGCCGGTGTCCAAACAGATGATGGTGGCTTGGCGCGTGGAGAGTTGTGCCACCCGCTGTGACTGCGTCAGCACCACAGGTACCGCGGCATCTTCTAACATGAAGGCCACTCGTTCCGGAGGATAGAGGGGGTCCAGCGGGAGGTAGGCGCCCCCTGCCTTGAGGACTCCCAACAAACCGATGATAACCTCCGGGGAACGTTCCAGATACAATCCGACCAGCGTCTCCGGCCCCACGCCCAGCCGCTGCAAATGGTGGGCGAGCTGGTTGGCTCGTTGGTCGAGGCTGGCATAGGTTAACTGCTGATCCCCCAGCACGATGGCCACGCGATCGGGGCCTTGAGCCACCTGGGCTTCGAACACCTGCGCGAGGCTCGTGTCGGTCGGGTACTCGCGGGTTGTGGCGTTCCACTCGACAAGCAACTGCTGGCGTTCCGCTTGGCTCAAGAGGGGCAACTGTTCGATGGGTTGGTCGGGATCGGCGACGATACCGGCTAGCAGGGTTTGAAAATGTTCCGCGAGTCGCGCTATGGTCGCAGGCTCAAATAAATCTGTGCTGAACTCGAAGCTTCCCTGCAACTCTTGATCGACGTCTTTGAACAACAGACTCAAATCGAATTTGGATGTCTCTGGAGGAATGTCCAACGGATTTACCGTCAGACCATGCAAAGTGAGGGCCTGAGTAGGTATGTTCTGAACCGCAAACATGACCTGAAATAATGGGTTGCGGCTCAAGTCGCGTTCAGGCTGTAGCATTTCCACCAGCTTCCCAAATGGAAGATCTTGATGGGCATATGCTTCAAGACATACTTCACGTACGCATTGTAGCAAGGCGCGAAAACTGAGTCTGCTTAAGAAGCGTGTTCGTAGGACGAGCATGTTCACGAAGAAACCGATCAATCCTTCCAATTCAACTCGCTGACGATTGGCAGTAGGTGTCCCAACCGTAAGATCATTCTGTCCCGTGTAACGATAGAGCAGCACTTTAAAGACAGACAGAAGGGTCATGAACAGCGTAGTGCCTTCTTGTTGGCTCAAAAGCCTGAGCGCCTCAGACACGGCCTTGGGGAGTACAAATGAATAAGCTGTCCCACGATAAGTCTGTATTGCCGGCCGGGGGTAGTCGGTTGGCAGGCCCAACACGGGTGGACTGCTGGACAGTCGTTTTTGCCAATAGCCAAATTGGCGCGCTAATTCTTGATCTTGTAGTGAGTTTCTTTGCCAAACCGCAAAGTCTCCAAACTGAATGAGAAGTTCCGTCAACGGTGAAGGGTGATTACTTGAAAAGGCTTCGTAAAGCTTGGTAAGTTCCCCATTTAACACTTCGCATGACCAGCCGTCTGAAACGATATGATGCAGCGTAAGGCTGAAAATGTATTCTTCTTTACCGATTTGTAAGAGAGCAACGCGCAGTAAAGGCCCATTTGCTAAGTTAAAGGGCTTCTTAGCTTCTTCCGCTATGAAGTGTCGAATCGTAGCCTCGCGCTCAGTTGTTGGCAGAGTGTGCAGAGCAATGACTGTCAGAGTCACCGGTAAGGATGGAGCGATGACTTGCACTGGTTGCCCATTTACGATTGCGAACGTCGTTCGCAAAGACTCGTGGCGTCGCACTATCTCATTTAGGCTTTGTTCCAGCGCTGTGACATTGAGAGGACCTTGTAGGTGATAACTCGCTGAAATATTATAGGTTGAACTGTCAGGATTCAGCTGTTCCAGAACTAAAAGCTGCTCTTGTGAATAAGAGAGTGGTACGGAGTTCATCCCTTGTCTGCGATGAGGAATGGAAGTCTGCGAGGCAATACTTTGTTCACCTAGCCACTGAAAGAGTCGCTCTCGCTTTTCGGGGGAGAATTCTGAAATGCGACTTAGATCTCGATTCATTCTTGGTGTTTTCCACTCTCGCAGGTGGGCCTTAAGCGGGAGCAATGTGCTTAGCGCACCGGAACATTGGATTCAGGCGTGGCAGTGCAGCCTCTTAGCTAAACAATGCATAGTGAATTATTCACCACCTAGCCGGCCTCACATTGCACGCGGCGGGATCTTTTTGTCATGTCCCAAATGATATTCTGGTCTTGATCGAAAAGTGCAGCCCAAGTGCAGATTTTCCGCTTGGGATCAATGAGGCAAAATACTTGCGGTTTTCCACTTCACTATCACAGCGAACCAACATGACAAGAACGTGTTGAGTGACGGGCCTGTCAACGAAAAAGGGAATAATCCGCGTTGGGCACGGATTATTCCCCTGGCTAGATTTGTTTCACAATGATATATCGCCCTGGTGATGGGTAGTTGCGCGTTACAAGTTACCGATTGTTTGAAGTCCTTGTGCTAGAAAATGCGGCTTGATTGATGGAAGACAATGTGTATGAAGTATCACAGAAATCTCTGAATTTGTCAAGTTTAGCGAATTGCGGTGTGCACGCAAAAGGTGATACTGTTGGCGAATTCAGCCCACCCTCCAACTGAGCGCTCGGCGAGCCGACTCTGGAGCCAACATGGCAAATGATGCTGTTCGCGTTCGGGCCCGTGGCTTTTCTTCCCACCAATCGCAAAG
>JAUQXC010000767.1 GCA_030834825.1 Thermoflexales bacterium | reverse complement strand
TGCGGGTAGATAAGGCGCGCATGGCGCAAAAGCCGGCGACGCTATAGCGATGGACCGATCCTTCCACGCCGCCGCAAATCATCACTTGGGCGTGGCCACGCCGGATATATTCTGAAGCTTCGACAATGGCCTGGGTGCCTGCCGCGCAGGCGTTAATGGGTGTACCAATGGGGCCTTTGGCTTGCGTCATCAAGCTCACGTGAAAGGCGGGCATGCTGGCCAAGGGTGACGACAAGGCAAAGGGGCTGACTCCGCGCCAGCCTTTCTTGGCAAAGTTCTGCATTTCTTCATCGGCTTTGTCAAACGGACCATAGGCGGTGCCGATGTACACCCCGGCTTCCTCTTGCACATCCTCTGGCAGAACCGAACCAAAGCCGGCGTCGGCCAACACCTCATGGGCGGCGACCACGGCCATTTGTGTGGCACGCCCCATGCGGCGTGCTTCCTTGAAGTTGATCCATTTCGTGGGATCAAAGCCCTTCACTTCGCCGGCGATGCGGGTGGGCATATCTTCTGGATCGAAATGCGTAATCGGGGCGACGCCCGATCGGCCAGCCACCAGCCCCTCCCATAGTTCATTAACACTCAGGCCTAACGGCGACAGCGCGCCGAGACCGGTCACCACTACACGTTGCGAATCAGGTCGTTGTTCCATAGTTCACTGCCTCACTATTACTCTGTCACAGAGTTGAATTTACGCTTGCGCCGATGGCGAACCATGGCTTGCTTGTGGCCGGGCAGCGCCGATGTTGCTTTTAATCGTTTCGACGATGCGACCTTCCGCAGCTCGAATGGTCGAGCGAATTGCTCCCCGGATCGCTTGCGCGTCCGATCGGCCGTGCGCAATTAATACAACCCCATTGACACCCAACAGTGGCGCAGCACCCAATTCGCGATAATCCACCCGTTTTCGCAGACTTTGAATGGTCGGTAGCAGAAATAACATACCCGGTAACATCAAAATGAGACCGGGTAGCATCAACCCCAGCCCGACTTTATTACGCAGGCTGCCTGTGAGGGATTCTTTCAAAGTCCTGGCCAGAAACGAGACCAGGCCCTCGGTCAGCTTAATGATGACGTTGCCGGTGAACCCATCGGTGACGATCACATCCGTGAGTCCTTGGGGGATGTCTTTGCCCTCAATGTTGCCGATGAAGTTTAAGCCGCTGGCCTGCAGCAGGGGATAAGCCGCCTTGACGCGTTCGTTGCCTTTTTCAGGCTCTTCGCCGTTGGAGACGATCGCGACGCGTGGCTGGTTCAGGCCCAGGATGCGTTCAGCGTAAACGCTGCCCATCATGGCAAATTGTACCAGGTTCTGGGGGGTGGGATCCGTGTTGGCGCCGAGATCGATGAAGATGGCGGGCGTCTTGCTGGCGGGGAAGATTGACGCGAGCGCAGGGCGATCGATGCCCCGGATGCGCCCCAGGCCAAACAGCGCAGCCGCCATCACCGCGCCGGAATTGCCCGCCGACATGAAGGCGTCGGCCTGGCCTTCCTTGATCAGGCGCATGCCTACGCTCAGGGAGTTGTCTTTCTTGGCGCGCACCGCGTTGACATGATCATCCATCTCGATCACTTCGCTGGCAGGCACAATCGGCAGCGATAACCCGGCCGTGTTGTGTCGCGCCAACTCGCGCCGGATCGCTTCTTCGCGTCCGACGAGGACGATCTCCACGCCAAACTCGCGTGCGGCCAGCACCGCGCCTTCCACGACCACAGCGGGAGCGTGATCGCCTCCCATTGCGTCGACGACTATCTTCATGGATTATTTACCTCGGTCACCTTGGGATAAAGCCGTGGCATTGTACCAGAAAATTCACGGGTTTCAAAAACGGCGGACTTTTCCCACAGTTCAATCAGTTCAAAGAAAAGGAGGAGGTCTCGTGCGGCGACAACTGTCGGCTGGCTTGCACGATTTGCCAGGCGCGTAGTTCGCGTTGCAGCAGCTCGGCGATGTCGCCGAGCAGGGCGCTGATGGAAGGCGTGGTCAGCAGACGTTGCTTCTCACTGACTTCGACTTGCAGTATTGAAGCGGCCACGTGGGCTAACGCCGCGGGTTCATCGGGCAGACTCAGTTCCAGCTTGCTGTCGGCGGTTTCCGCGAGAACCTGTAGATACCGGTCGAGCTGGCGACGCACTCGATCGATATCCGCGCTGCCTGCCTGGTAGGGTTCCCACGGCCACAGCTCGACCTGGCCGTACAAATACGGCTTGTCCTGCCAGAGGCGCTCAATGCGGAAACGGGACTTGCCCACACACAAGACATTCATACGCCCATCGGCTTCGCCCTCGACTTGCACGATATGCGCGGTTGTGCCGACCGGGTAAGGTTCAGCCGCTGCACCGACCTCTTCGCCCGTTCTGATCAACACCACTCCAAAGGCGCGCCCGTGTTGAATGCATTCGCCGATCATCTGGCGATAGCGCGGTTCAAAGATATGCAGTGGCAGTAGTTGCCCCGGAAAGAGGACGGTCTTGAGTGGGAAAAGCGCTAACGTCTCCATGCCGCCATTTTACATGATTCGCCACCGCTCGCAACTCGGGTCACCCACTGGCGGCCAGATGGGTGGCTGGATGTTCTTCGCACAACCCTACCGGCAAAATGCGGAATGACTTTTTGGGCGAATCAGCGTATACTGAAAGCGCACTTTCAGCCTGCAAATTACCGGCGATTTTCTCAGGAGGTGTTTCCCATGTCCACTCCCTTTTCTGATATTAGGCCCGATCTCGGCAGCGTCCCCGTCG
>JAUQXC010000766.1 GCA_030834825.1 Thermoflexales bacterium | reverse complement strand
GGATACTGCGTCGTCAAAGCATTGAGCGCTTCACCTACCGTCGCGCCCTTCACGGTCACCGTCTTCTGCCCACCCGCATAACTGCGCAACGGCGTGGGTATCGTCACTGGAACTGACATGAATTTCCTCCCCCTTGGTTTTAATGCAGCCTTATCGTTTCCCGCAGTTGAACGGCGGGTGAATGAGTTTACACGCCCCGGAGCACGATCTCTTCCTCATCGAATCCACTGCGATCCTCGCGCAGTCTCCAGCTCAACACCGCGGCCGCTTTGCCCCGTTGCACTGACACGATCACATACGACCACCACGGCAAGGCATGTTCACGATCGAACTCAGAAGGCCGCGCCGGATGATCGGGGTGAGAATGATAGAAACCGATCAGCAGCAGACCTTTGCCGTCGGCATAGGCTTCACCCTCCCGATACAGCTGAGCGGTGATCAAAATCCGATTGTGCTGATCCTCGAGGGCGCGCTGATTCTCGAACGGCTTGACTTCCGTCACGATCTTGCGTCCCTGCTCGTCCAGCTGTCCGATCAGCAGCCCCCCGCCTTCGTAAGGATACGTGCCCTCCACCTGCTGTTGCAGCACCGTCAAACAGCTGCGCTCAAGCACCAGGATCATCTGCTCAACTCTCCTGCGCCGGCCCGTTGAATGTGCGGACCCTGCGGCGTATCTTCGATCTCATAACCCGCCGCGCTGATCTGCCCGCGCAGCTCATCAGCCAGCGGCCACTGCCTGGCCGCCCGGGCTTGCTGTCGCCGCTGCACCAGGATCAGCACTTCTGCGGGAACGATCGTTTCAACCGGTCGCCACTCGGCCAGGCCCAACCCCAACACGCGATCGAACTGGAGGAGCGTGGCCTTCTTTGCAGAGTCGGGCAGATCGCTTTTGACCAGATCCCACATGACCGCCACGGCACGCGGCAGATTGAGATCGTCATTGAGTTGGGCCGCAAAGCGATCGGCATACGCTTCGTCGATCGCACCCGCTTCGCCCCAGGCGTAGACCTGCGCTCGCAAGCGATTCAAGGCCGTCGCCGCGCCATCCAGTCCGCGCCAGGTGAAGTTCAACCGCGCTCGATAGTGCGCGCCCAGGCAAGAGAAGCGATAGGCGATCGGATCGTAGCCGCGATCGATCAACGTTTGCAGCCGCACAAAATCGCCCGCCGATTTGGACATCCTGACGTCTTCCATCTGCAGAAAATAACCGTGCAGCCAGAAATTTGCCAGACGTGTGCCATAGCGCGCCTGGGTCTGCGCGATCTCGTTGGTATGATGCACGGCGATGTGATCTTCCCCGCCGCTATGAATGTCGAAAAACGTTCCCAGATACTTGGCGGACATGGCTGAGCATTCAATGTGCCAGCCGGGAAACCCCACGCCCCACGGGCTGTCCCATTCCATCTGCCGCTTTCGATCGGACGGGCTAAACTTCCACAGTGCGAAGTCGGTTACATGGCGCTTCTCGCCCAGCTCCACGCGAGCACCGGCCTGCAAGCCCGCCACATCCAAGCGGGCCAAACGACCGTACCCGAGTAAGCGTGAAGTGTCGAAATAAATGCCGTCAGACGTGCGATAGGTAAACCCCTTTGTCTCAAGATCGGCAATGAACGCGATCTGCTCGGCAATGTGAGCGGTGGCCCGGCACCAGATCGCCGGTTCGAGAACATGCAAACGCCTCAGGTCAGCTTGAAAAGCTTGCGTATACTCCTCGGCCATCTCCCAGGCCGAGCGGCCTGTACGCCGCTGGCCGGTTTCCATTTTGTCCTCGCCCGTATCCGCATCCGAGACCAGGTGACCCACATCCGTAATGTTCATGACATGCTTGACGGCGTAGCCGTTAAACAGCAAGGTGCGTCGCAACAGATCGGTGAAGAGATAGGTCCGCAGATTGCCGATGTGAGCGTAGTCATACACCGTCGGCCCGCACGAGTACAGTCCCACCACCGGCGGATGCAGCGGCTGGAAGTCACGCACACTTCGAGTGAAAGTATCATATAAACGCAAGGGCATGTGATCAGTCACTCCAAAATCTTTCACTCAGATACTTCAAGGCCGAATCCGGGAAGACGGCGACGATCACGCCATGCTCGATCTGCGCGGCGATCTGGGTCGCCGCCAGCGCGGCGGCGGCCGCTGAAACGCCGACAAATAAACCTTCTTCGCGCGCCAGACGTTTCGCCATCACGAACGTTTCCTCGGTATTGATCGGCAGCGTCCGATCGGGTACAGCGCGATCGAAGATGCCGGGCACGATCGCCGTCGCCATGTGCTTCAGGCCTTCCAGACCATGCAGCGGCGAATCAGGCTGCACGGCGATCAATTCGACGGCGGGATTCAACTCCTTCAGGCGGCGGCCTGTACCCATCAGGGTGCCACTGGTCCCCAGGCCCGCCACGAAGTGTGTCACGCACCCGGCGGTTTGTTCCCACACCTCAAAGCCGGTCGTGCGATAGTGCGCCTGCCAGTTGGCCTGATTGTTGTACTGGTCCGCGTAAAAGTAGCGGTCCGGTTGGGCGGTATAAATCGATCGAGCTTCACGCTGCGCACCGTCGGTGCCATCCAGCGGATCCGTCAGGATCAGATCGACACCCAACGCCTTTAATGTGACGATGCGCTCGCGGCTGGCATTCGCCGGCATCGTCAAAGCCACCTGGTAGCCACGGGCCGCGCCCAGCGTGGCATACGCAATGCCCATATTGCCCGACGTGGCATCCAGGAGAATCTTGTCGTGCGTTAGATCGCCCTGCCGTTCCGCCGTCAGGATGATCTCACGCGCCGCGCGATCTTTCACCGAGCCGCTGGGATTGAACCATTCGGCTTTGGCATAGAGTTCGACGTGAGGATACTCGGCGCCAATACGGCGCAGCGGCAGCAGCGGTGTGTGGCCTATGCGTGCCAGCAATTCATCTCCCGGTAAAGTCTCGGCATATTTCACTTGCCAGACTGGTAAAGCAGTCGTGGTCATGATCCCTCCTGAGTCACTCTGCCCGATAAACAAAACAAGACCAACACACGCCCACCTGACGAGTGCCCTTGCGCTCTGGTTTGAGGCAAAGGCCATCGTCTGCGGGGAAGGTTGGTCTTGAAGAAAGCGGCTGACTTGCCAGCGGCTGGCCGGCCAGCGGTTGTGCTTACGGTCGCAGGACGATGGCTAGCGCCTCAGCCTGCAACACATGCAAACCTGGTGTTTCATGTGAATATCCTTTTGTGTGACTCGTTGCAAAAATTGTAGCACGCCCAAGATTCACGTCAAGGGTCAAGGTGTGACAGTTCACTGCGCCGTGTGTTGTGCAGTCTGTACAAGTCAAGCCTGCGGTCCTCGATCAATCTGCTCCAAGGGCACACCCAGTTCACGCGCCAGCGTCACACGATCAAAATACAGGCGCTCGCCCATGATTTCACCTTTGAGAATGGGAAAGACGATCGTCAGCGGAAGCGCAATCTCACGTCCGGTAGGCGGGATACCAAATAAGGTACCCCGCTGTGTGCCGCGCAAGATGGACTCTTCCACCACGCCTTCTTCTCCGACAAACACATTGATCAACTCAAAATTGGCGTCGGGCACGCCTTCAAACAGGCCAGTGTAAAACTGCGCCACCTGCTCCCGCCCCTTGAAAGTGGCATTCGTCGCCATGATTTTGTAAATAGGTTCGCTGCACAGGGTATCCAGCAGACCGTCAATACTGCG
>JAUQXC010000765.1 GCA_030834825.1 Thermoflexales bacterium | reverse complement strand
TCTCTGGATGTTCCAACGCAAAGTCGAGCATGACTTCGCCGCGCAGCGAACAGCCCAGCAAGGCCGCGCGGGGCACATCGAGCTGCTGCAACAAGCGATCGAGATCGCGCCGCCGCTCGATCGGGGTGACACCCAACGCCGATTTGCCAAAGCCGCGCATGTCGAAACGGATGACGCGCTGCTGCTGCGCGAAGTCACTCCATTGATCGTCCCACATGCGGCTATCGACAAAGCCCGCATGCGACAACACCAGCGGTTCGCCCTGGCCCGCGACTTCATAATAGATTTCACCGTCGCCGACATTGATGTAACCATTATTTGTCTGTATCATGTTGAATCTCCTACCAATGTAATTGCGGCAATATTATTGCCCAACACTTTCCCTAATGGTACACTTTCTTGGGTGACATCTACTGTCACCCAAGAATTGAATTTCCGTCATTGCGAGACGCACCGCGGCGAAGCAATCTCAAAGTTAGCAGGAGATTGCTTCGCTGCCTACGGCAAGCTCGCAATGACGATGGGCCAACTCCATGCGCGCCGATCGCTTACTGTCCATCATCATGCTGTTGCAAGCTCGCGGGCGAATGACGACCCAGCGGCTGGCCGCCGAGCTGGGCGTCTCCCGCCGCACGATCCTGCGCGACATCGATGCGCTGTCCTTTGCGGGCGTCCCAGTCTACGCCGAGGGTGGTCACGGCGGCGGCATTGCGCTGGATGAAAACTATCGCACCACGCTCACCGGCCTGCAAGATCGCGAAGTCCGCTCATTGTTCGTCGCCAATCACGCGCAGGTGCTCGACGAGGTGGGATTGGGCGAAGCGGCCAAGAGCACCTTGCTAAAACTGCTGGCCGTGCTGCCAGCCTCGCAACAACCCTCGGTCGAGCATATTCGCCAACGCCTCCTGATCGACTCGGCGTGGTGGTGGCGCGATGCACAGCCGCCGCCGTTTTGGGATCAACTCCAGCAAGCGGTCTACGACGATCGCTGCATTCAAGCTGTGTACGAACGCCCCAACGGCGAAACGATCGAGCGCGTGCTGGAGCCATACAGCCTGATCGCCAAGTCGAGCCTGTGGTACCTGCTGGCCCAGCACCAGGGCGAACTGCACACGTATCGCGTCGCACGCTTTCAGCACATCACACTGCTCGACGCCCACTTTCAGCGGCGCAAAGATTTTGATCTCAACACCTACTGGCAGACACACCTGCAGGAATTCAAAGAGGCAGTCTCCGAATATCGCTTTACGCTGCGCCTGCAGCCCGATCGGTTGAGCTTCATCCGGCGGTTGGTGCCGGGGCGCTATCAGGTGGATGAAGTGCCTGACGCCGAAGGCTGGCTCACCGTCCGGTTCGATCTGGAATCAATGGACTTGGCCAAGATGCTGGTGTTTGGCCTGGGCCAACAGGCAGCGATCGTGGAACCGCCGGAGTTGAAGGATGCAGTATTGAGCGTCGCGCGTGAGATCATCGACCGCCAGCAGCATTAACTACTCGTAACTATTTTGACAATGTCAGATTCGTAGAAATCGGCTGATTTTCAGGGGGTGCGTGCACCGCAGAACTCTGGTATGTCTGTGGGCATGAAGAAAACGAAGACACCCCCACCGATTGACCCGCTCGATGTGTTTGATCCGGCCCGTTGGGGCCTGTGCTTGACGGCGATTCTGGATTTGGGACTGCGGTTGTACCGCTTCTGGGAACGGTATCGGCACTTGTTTGCCAGTCGGACCCGCGACACCAGTTCCCAGGCTTATCTCTACTTGCGCGCAGTGTTGACCCTGGAACGTGAGCGCAACTTTAAGAACATGGCGCGGCGTTTGGATCAGGGGGACGACGGGCAAGCGTTGCAGCACTTCATGTCCACTTCGCCCTGGGACAAGTGTGCTGTCTTTCGGCAGATTCAGACCGACCTGAGCGCGATTCCGGCGTTGCGTGTGGGCAGCGTGTTGATCTTGGATGAAAGCGCCAATGCCAAGGCGGGCGAACAGAGCGCAGGGGCGGCCCGCCAACGCAACGGGCGCTTGGGCAAAGTCGACGTGTGTCAGGTGGGCACGTATCTGGCCTATGCAAACGTGGCCGCGAACCTGTGGACCTTGGTTGACGGCGAGTTGTTCTTGCCCGAAGTGTGGTTGACGCCCGCCTATGCCGATCAACGGAAAGCCTGCGGGGTTCCCGCCGAGCGGGTTTTTCAGCGCAAGATCGACTTGGGCCTTCAGATGATTGACCGCGCCCAGGCGAATGGCCTGCCGTTTGAACGAGTAGCCTGCGACGCGTTCTATGGCCGGGATCGGCAATTTCGGGCTGATTTGCAGGCCAAAAACGTGTTGTACGCGGCCGATATTCCTGCCGACACCCGCGTCTATCGACAGGAGCCCCGGGTAGGCGTCCCATCGAAACGTCATCGTCGGGGACGCCGCCCGACCCGCTGGAAAGTCTTGAGTCGCCAGCGGGCGCATTTGGCGAGCCGTCTTGCTCGGAGCAAACAGACCACGTGGCAACACTTGCGACGGCGTCCTACGGAACGCGGCTGGTTGGAAGCCGACTTTGCAGTTGAGCGCGTGTGGACGACCACTGCGGCTGGTCAAGTGCGCGCCGAGTGGTTGGTCATTCGCCGTGAACTGAACGGGAAATGCTCGTACACGCTGTTGAACGACCCGCCCGACACGCCGGTCGAAACGCTGATTGCGGCCAGTTGCCAACGCTATTTCACCGAACGGGTCTATGAAGACGCCAAGACCGATCTCGGCTGGGCTGAGTTTCAAGCACTCAAATATCGCGCGTGGGAACATCATCTGGCCTTGACCGCCTTGGCCCTGTGGTTCGTGGCCGAGACCAAAGGGCAGTGGGCGCAGACATATGCACGTGACCCACAATTGATTCGGCAACTGGAAATCGAGGTCTTGCCGGCGCTGTCGACGGCCAACGTGTGCGAGTTGTTGCGGGCCGTGCTGCCCGTGCCAACGCTCACACCGGCGAGTGCGCTCCAGATCGTCATTCGGATGTTGCTGGACCGGGCCGCGTCTACACGCAGTCGGTTGAAAGCTCGAATTAACCAAGAAGCATCACCTTGAATCTGACATTGCCAAACTATTCACAAGGAGGTGATCCATGTTGCAGCACAAGTCCATGCTTTCTCAGCGTCGTCTGTGGCTGTTGATGGCAGGCGCCTTTTTGATCTGTGTGGTCGGTCTGGGAACAATGTGGTTCCGCCCGCTGGGGGACACACACACCTATCTGTATAACATGGCGTTTGCCAATTCCCGGACGCCCCTTCAGTGGTCCGGGACGGCGCCCGATCTGAAGGTGGTGGAAGCCAGATCCGCCCCTGCCACATCCGACCCGAATGAGGTGGGTGTGCTTCCCCTCGCTGCTGTGACTGTGGACATCTGGTTTTTGTCGCAGCCGGAGACGTTCGACGCTGAACACATTTACGCGAGCCGCCTGGAGCGTGGACGGATCGGGGACGGACCGTTGACCTATTACCTCGAGTTCACCGAAGAAGGTCTCAATCAATATCTCCACTACTGGTTCGGCGATGGGAGCGCAGTGGATCCGCGCCTCCGAAATGTGTGGTTTGACTTGAAACCGGGAAGCCTGATCGTTTATGCCGAGGTCGACGTCTTAGGCAACTGGCAGCGCATTG
>JAUQXC010000764.1 GCA_030834825.1 Thermoflexales bacterium | reverse complement strand
CGGCGAGCGCGTCCTCTTTGACATCTCGTTCGACAATCCGTTCAACGGAGCCAGGCGTCTGAAGAAAAACCTGCACGGCGAAGTCATCGAAGTTCAGCTCGGCGGCGATGGTCGTGTGCGCGTCCCGTTCGGCAGTGACCTCGTCGTCTATGCGGTCCGCAGCGCCGAGGTGCAGCGCCTGCAAGGCCGCGTGACCGCTACGGCGGGAGACGATCTGAGTGTGCATGAGGTGAAAGTGCTGGCCCATGCCGCGGCAGGCCGCGACCTCGCGGTAGACTGTGCCACACTGGCAGGCAGCGAGTTCAAATTCGGTGCGGGCCGCGATCTGCGCTTCTACGTTCACACTTTGACCGACGCGCAAGTGATGATCAAAGACGCGGGCAGCTACTGGGAAGCGATTCTGGGCAATGGGCACATCAAGGTCCAGCTCACGGCGGGCGGTGAGGTGACGCTCGTGACCGACCAAGAAGTGCAGGCGCAGCCACCCAACTTCATACTGGGCAACATCGAAAAACCTACCCCGGCAACCGAAACGACCGATCAAGACTAGGCGCCGCCAAGAGAACCTGCGGAATCGGTCACTCCTGAGCAGGCGGAAATCCAGAAGATGAAAACAGAACCGCACGACCGGCCTTGAGATGAAGGCCGGTCGTTTTCATACCCGCCATGCGTTTGACATTTCCACTTCCCCAGAGTAATCTCATTCCAATGGCCCATCACACCCGACCCACCCTCGGCGTGCTAGCCGGTTGGCAATTCTACTGGACCGCCACGCCGTTGAGTTACCTCAATCCGATCTTTCATGGCATTTGCTCGGCGGCGATCGATCGCGACTGCCACGTACTGTTTGCGTGCGGTATGGGGCCGTCGGCCAACCCGACCGATCCGCTGCGCCCCGCCTGGCCCGTGCCCCAACCTGATGTCGATTTTGTTCCCGTCGGTCCGTGGAACACCGACGGCTTGATCGCCATCAATCCCTTGCAGTCACCCGATCGCTCGCGCTACATCCAGGACCAGATCGCGGCTGGACATCCTGTGATCTTTGTCGGCTCGGGAGAACACGGACCCACACTCGTCGCCGACAATGCCGGCGGTATCCGCGCGGCGATGCAACACCTCATCGAACACGGCCATCGGCGCATTGCCTTTATCGCGGGTACCGCCGAAGATCTGGGCGGCGACAGCGGCGATCGCTTGCGCGCCTATCAAGCCGCCGTGCGCGAGTTTCAACTGACCGCCGATGAACGCCTGGTGGCCTTTGGTCGTCACGTCTACGACGGTGGTTATCAGGCCCTGCAGCATCTCATCGCCGCCGAGGTTCCATTCAGCGCCGTGCTCGCCAGCAACGACGAATCGGCTTTAGGCGCGCTGCAGGCGTTGAAAGAGGCCGGGCGCAATGTCCCGCGCGATGTCGCCCTCATCGGCTTTGACGATCGCCCGGAGAGCGCGGTGCAGACCCCCACGCTGAGCAGCGTGCAGATTCCGTTGTTCAAACTGGGCTATCAAGCGGTCGAGATGCTCGTGCAGCATCTGGAGCATCGACCCGACGCGCCACAACTTATCCACGTGCCCACGCGCTTGATCGTGCGTGAATCGTGCGGGTGTAACCGTAGAGGCGACCCCGCGAAGCGCTCCGAGCAAAGCGAGCGAGTAGGCGGTCACCCTGGACAAGCGCACACCCAGTGGCCCGCCCACGCTGCGCGTGGGACACGGGCGGACTTGCCGCTACAGAATATGATTGAGGCCGTGTCACATGAGGCGCTGCACACTAGCAGCCAGGAATTGCAGCAAGCCTGCCAGAAATTGCTGGCGACCTTTACGACCGATCAATTTGAGGCCACGCTCGACAATATCCTCACACAGGCAGCAGCCAAGCAAGAGGACGTCTCCATTTGGCAGGCCGCGATTTCGATCCTGAATGAAGCGCGGCCCGATCAGCCCGCCCAGATCGATCGGGCGCGGCTCTTGATCGATGCGCACTTACAACGACAGCACCGGCAAGCACTCGTCGATCAGCAGTGGCAGATCGATCGGCTGGGGGTGTTGACGGCCCACTTGCTCAGCGCGCTGGATGAGACACAAGTTTTTGACGTACTGGCGCAGCATCTGCCGGAGATGGGGATTCCCTGGGCGGGTATTGCGCTTTTCGAGGCGCAGGAGGACGATCGTGTGGCGGTGAGCCACATGCGCTTGATCCCCGCGCAAGCGACGCTGCATTTCCGGAGCCGCGAGTTTCCGCCAGCTGAGCTCAACCTCGACAAACCTTTCAGTCTGGCGCTATTGCCATTAACCCATCAACGGGGTCCATCAGGTTATGCGGTGTTCAATACCGGCCAGTTGGAATTGTACGGCGCGATCGTGCAGCAGTTGGCCGCCGCGCTCAACAACGCGCAGTTATATCGCGAAGCCACCGAGGGCCGCCGGCTGGCCGAAGAAGCCAATCAATTGAAGAGCCGTTTCCTTTCGACGGTCAGCCACGAGCTGCGCACGCCGCTCAATTTGATCGTCGGCCTGAGCGATCTGCTGCTCAAAGAAAGCGACGAAAATGGCAGTGCCCTGCCCGATCGTTATCGCCTCGACGTCGAGCGCATTCACGCCAGCGGGCAGCACCTGGGCTGGTTGATCGGCGACGTACTCGATCTGGCCAGCAGCGAAGCGGGCCAACTGCGCCTGACGAACGAAGTGATCGATCTGGGCGAGACACTGCGCACGGTAATCGTGATCGGCCAGCAACTCGCCGAGGATAAAGGACTGACGTGGCAGGCGACGTTGCCCGAATCCGGCCCGTGGGTCTATGGCGATCGCACCCGCTTGCGACAAGTGGCGCTTAACCTGGTGGCAAATGCCGTCAAGTTCACGCAGCACGGCGAGGTGCGTTTAGCGCTGGACACATCCGCGGACTCCGTAACCGTCTCGATTAGCGATACCGGTCTGGGCATCGCGCCTGAAGAGCAACACACCATCTTCGACGAATTCCGCCGATCGGAGCGCAGTTTGTCGCGCGGCTATGGCGGATTGGGGTTGGGTCTGGCGATCTGCAAACGCTTGATCGAATTGCACGGTGGCTCGATCGGCGTGAGCTCGACCGGCGAAGAAGGCACTGGCTCGACGTTCTTCTTTACGCTCCCGATCGTTCCCCCGCCCGTGCCGGTCACGCCAAACATCGCGTCGATCGACGAACGGGCCGTCGTCGTGTTGACCAATCGCTCAAGCAGCGGGGAGCGCCTGCGCGAACACCTCAAGCAACGCGGCTTTGACGTGCGCGTGATCGTAGTGGAAGATACGCCCGATTGGTCAACCTCGCTCAGCCACACGCCGCCCGGCGCGGTGATCCTGGACAGCGGCCTCGTGCCACAACAAGGCTGGGAAGTACTGAAGGTGTTGAAGAGCCGTCCGGCGACGCAGCACACGCCGGTGTTGTTCTATGCGCTGGAACACGACAGCGGATCGGTGTTGGAACTCAACTATCTGACCAAGCCCATCGGCCTGAATGAATTGAAACAGGCGCTCGATCAACAGTGGATCGCAGCTGATCAGAGCGGCAAGACGATCTTGATCGTCGACGACGATCCCAACACGGTGGAGATGCACGCGCGGTTGGTGCAGTCGCACGGCGGCGGACACCGCATCCTGAAGGCGCGGCATGGCCGCGCCGCGCTCGAACTGCTACAGCACGAACACACCGATCTGGTGCTGCTCGATTTGATGATGCCCGAGCTTGACGGCTTTGGCGTGCTGGCCGCCATGCGCGACAACACCGCGACGCGCGACATTCCGGTGATCGTGTTGACGGGCCAGGCGCTGACCGAAAAAGATATGGCGCGTTTGAATCGCGGCGTGGCGACGGTGTTGCGCAAAGGCTTGTTCAGCGTGGAAGAAACGCTGGCCCACCTCGATGCGGCGCTGGAGCGCAAACACAAGCTCAGCGTCGATGCCCAGCGTTTGGTGCGCCAGGCGATGGCCTACCTGCACGAACACTACGCCGAGGCGATCTCGCGTGAAGACCTGGCGCGGCACGTGGGCATGAGCGACGATTACCTGACGCACTGTTTTCGCCAGGAAGTGGGCATGACGCCGATTGCTTATCTCAATCGCTATCGCGTCGATCAAGCCAAGCAACTCTTGAAGAACACCTCGCAAAGCATCACCGACATCGCGCTAACCGTAGGCTTTTCGGATAGTGGCTATTTCAGCCGCGTGTTCCGGCGGGAGGTGGGTCTGTCGCCGGAGGCGTTTAGGAGAGAGCGGGACTGATGACGACTGGCACAAAGTCGGCCAGGTAACATTCCGTCATTGCGAGCGCTTTAAGCGAAGCAATCTCTCAGCAGACTGTGTATTCAATGAGAATTGACGGGAATGCATGATGCGAATAAGAAAGCACTGGAGAAAATTCGGGGTGGGCCTGATCTTGCTGGTGGCGGTTGCCATCGGCTATTGGGCAGGCTCTCGAAGCACAGTCGCTTATAAGACCATTGAGCTACCCGTTGCGAGAGGGATACTGTGGACTGAAGTAATTCCCGTTGATGTAGAATCGTCTGCACATTGGGAGTGCGCTCAGATTCCCAACGAGAGAGCTATAGTAACACTCCTTACCTACTCAGTCCCATACGATCGGCGATTTGTTGTTACTAAGTTCAACCAAGGTGGAACAGTCAGTACCTGGGTCAGGACTCTTCGAGCGTCTCAGGCATCAGAGCATGTTCGGCTCACTGCATCAGACATGATCAGCCTGACATCTATTGTCGCCAGCCTGCCGAAGTTCCGTTCTGGCGTGATCGCAACCGAAGCTGGATCAAAAGCGAAAGCGATAACGTGGGCAGTTTACATGTCCGAGCAAGGTTGTATTCTCAAACCCTGTTGGGAGAGCGAATGTTTGCCTCAAATAGAAGCCTTGCAAAAACTAGCGGATCAGGCTTTCAGAAGAGAGTGTCATGGAACTTCTTGTGTCCATCAAGTCAGGTGATTGAGGCGTGACAATACTATAAACAACGCTCAAGCGGAGCAACTAATGAAGAACGGACAAACGGATAGGCAAAAGCGCCATCCGTTTACGCCAGCACTGCACCGCATGTGTTCGTTGTCTATCCATTGCCACACTTAAACCTCACCCGCACCCTAACCCATTCCCCATTGATCAGCTGTCCCGCCTCTCACTCCAATCCAACAAAAATCCACCACTGAATGATTCCATCTAGTGGCGGATCAGAGTAATCAAGCAAAAGCATTACGACGCTGTACGCTTGCGCGCTGCCCGGCGTTTTACTGGTTGCGGCATGGCCGTCATCAACGCCCGCAAGGCTGTATTGACAGACTCCGGCGTAGTGAACACTTCGGCCACATCAGGATCGAGCACGACAACAACGGCCGCCGTATCAACCTTTTCTGCAAAGCGGTTCGGCCGCGACTGGCGATAGTCGAAGTGATATTCTGCCTGCAACTCTTTGACTGCTTTGGTTTTAGAAGAGGCGGTTTTCTTCATAGTCTTGTTGCTCGCGCTTAACCCTCACCCCACCCTCTCCCTTCCCGTGTCCTGCGAAGCACCCTTTAGGGTCGCAGCGGCGGGGCGCTATGCACCATGACAGACTTCATCCACAAATGTGTCGTCACAGTTGAGTGCCGCAGACACGGATCGGTATTAGGTGAAAGTTCGCCTATGGCGTTGAAGCACTCCACGACCCTGTTCGCCTGCCCGTGCACGGGTAAATCCAGCCCACATCGTAAGTTCCGTTCGCGGTCGTGGTACTGGTGAACGTTCCTCGAATGACATTACCGCCATTCGTGTTAGTAAAAGCGCCGTTGGTAATCGCAGCACTATTGAAGATATAGTAAGTCACGCCGCCGCTACAGCCGCTCAAGATCAGGTACATACTTGAGATTTGCGTCCCTCCGCCTGTAACCGAGAACGAGATAATTGGCCCTGACCAACTTCCATCTTTAGGTACTACGGCGTTCACGGGCGTCGCCGTAGGCGTTGGGGTCGGAGTTCCAGGTTTCGGTGTTGGAGTGACCGTCGGTGTAGGTGTCGGCGTAGGCACGATCGCTGGATCACTCTTAAGAATCAGGGGCAGATAGACCAGAAAAGGGATGTCAAACTGGTGGCTGCTCGTCACAGCCCCAACCTGGTTACTCGCTGTGACGGTGATGAGATGCGAGCCTGAATCCGTCCAGTTGAAAGTAACGCTATCAGTCAGGCCACCGCCGGTATGTGTTACAGCCGCTTGCCCGCTGGCTTCCCAAAAGTAAGTGATAGGCTGCGTGGCGGTGATGGGATTGACCGCGCCGGTAAAGGCAAGATCACTTCGTGCGACGCCACTGGTCGGGCCGTCGATGGTGACGTCCGTCAGGGAAACATTGCTGCTGCCGCCACAGCCAGTAAGACCCGGAAAGACTTCCGCGTTCACGACCGGGTTGAAGTTGCCCGTCGAGCCGCCGATTTTGTACAGACCACAGGCGCTGCCGCCGCGATACACCGCATTGATTGAATCCGCGATCGGCGTCCAACTATTGCCAGCCGGATTATAGGCATATCCGTCCTTAGTGACTGTCCCAGAATAAACCCCGCCGGAGATGTACAACTTGCCATTGGCTGCGGCATAACCCATACCCCATTGCGTCTGTGGCAGATTGGCTAGCGGTGTCCACATGTTGCTGTCGGGATCATAGACATAGGTATGCTGGCTTTCATCAGCCGCCACGCCACCTGCACAGTAAATCAATCCGTTGATTGATCCGCAGGCCTGCCACGAAGTATACTCGGGATAAGCTGCGATCGATGACCAGGTATTGCTGCCAGGATCATAGCGGTAGGCATAATCATAACCGCAGCTGACATTGTCACAGCCGCCGATGACATAGAACTGGCCATTCAATGACACACCAACTCCCGCGGCCAGTGCGAACGGGACAGGTGCTCCGGTGCTCCAGGAATTAGTGGCTGGATCATAGATCTCCAGCTTGTCGTCTGGATAACCAGAGGCACTCCAGCCGCCAACAACATAGAGTTTGCCATTGACGAAAGCCACCTCGGGTTTTTCGCGCGCGTCGGCCATTGCGGCAAGCGCCAGCCAATTGCCGCTGCCCGGATCATAGACGTAAGTGTCTGTCACTGTGGCGCTGCCATTGTAGCCGCCTACCGAGTAAGCCTTGCCATTGAAGGCATCCGCACTGTTATCCATGATCACTTGCGGATAGTTGGAGATGGCTGTCCAGGGCAGAGCGTTCGGCCGCATCGGCCGCGTCGCTCCAGTTAAAGTCCCATTGCCCGGTTTGCTCGGTGTCACAGTGTGTCTCGGCCGCCGCCCGCTCATTTGAGTTAGCCGTGCGGAGCGCGTCAGGGTTGGTGTAATACCACCAGGATTTACCCTCGTCATGCAGACACCGGGCGTGGATACCGTAGCAGTTGTAACAGACCAGGTCGAACCCAACACGAACAGCAGCAACAGAGTGATGGGAATAGCTAGGAGAAAGAATCGTATTTTCAAGACTACCTCTTCAGTGTAGGGAATTAGATCAACTCATCGTCCATCTTTTCTTTCAGTAGAGGCTTCAAACTATCTCCCACATATCCTCGGAAAGTCGGTGCGCTTTGTCATCAAAACAGGGCCGGTGTAATCGTTGGGAGATGAATCGGCTTCGACCTAAAAGCCGCTCCATGCTACCTTTGATTTAAGGGTTACTACCGTTGCCTCCGGTTGTGCTACCGTTGGCTTGGGGTTTGCGACCATTGCGCGGAATCGTACATCGTTGCGTTGCGACCATATTGCCTGGATGGGCGGTTTCACACCGTTGCCCTCCCGGCAGCGAGGACGAGGGAGTGCGCATTGCCTCCTCTCCATTACAGGGAGAGGCCGCGTGAGGGTAAATCCCCCTGAAAAATCCCCCTCCCTCCCGCTTTTCTCCATGCCAGCCGCCTGCCAAATCCTTACAATGGAATGAAACGCCCGTGCGGGAGCGCTCCCGCATGCGTGGAGGCAGGCCCATGACTCCTTTGACCCTCGAAGAAATCGCGGCTCTGGCCGGAGTGTCCCGCTCCACCGTTTCGCGCGCCATCAACCAGCAACCGCGTGTCAGCGCCGAAGTGCGCGAACGCGTACAGCACATCATGGCCTGCACGGGCTACGCGCCCAATACCGCCGCGCAGTTGTTGGCCCAGCGCCGCCTACCGCTCATCGCCATTGTCGTAACCGAACCGGCCGAAGCTCTCTTTGGCAATCCCCAGCTGGCGCAGCTGCTGGGCGACATCGCTACGGCGTGCCAGTTCAACCGCTGCCTGTGTGTACTCTATCTTTTCAGCGGAACAGATTTGCCAGCCGCATTACACGCGCCGCAAATCGACGGTGTGATAGTCGTCGGCGGCCCGACAGTAGGCGGTCCAACCGATCGCGTTGTAGCGCAGCTTCGAGGGCGCGGCCTGCCGTCGATTGTGATCGATCGCTTCAGCCCTCCAGATCACCCGGACCTCGCCGCGACCATCAAGCACTTACTTCCACCGCGCACACCGCGCGGGTCGAGCAACGCATGAACCACACTCACTTTGACGAACGCCAGCGTTTCAGCTTAGCCCATTACGACTCCGCCCGACCGTTCAGCAGCTTTCTGCCCGGCATCGCCGGGCCGCTGGGCGTGCCGCTGTGGGTGTTCACCGTCAATCGTGGACAGGCCATCGCCAGCTTCGGCGTGGAAAGCAAGGATCAGCCCATCGTCGAGTTTCAACCGGCGAACAAAGCTTATCAACTTACGCCCTATCTGGGCTTTCGCACCTTCCTCAAGATCGCGTCACAGTATTATGAGCCTTTCGCGCCCAGCCTCGCCCCGATCGATCGGCGCATGTTCGTCGGCATGAACGAATTGGAATTGCAAGAGATCAATTCCGCCGTCGGCTTGCAGACCAACGTCGTGTATTTCATGGTGCCGCAGGAAAACTTCGCCGGGCTGGTGCGGCAGCTGACGTTCAAAAATATTTCGGATCGATCGCTCGCGGTTGAAGTGCTCGACGGTCTACCCGCCATCACGCCCTACGGCGTCAACAACACTCAACTCAAAGAGATTGGCCGCACGGTTGAAGCGTGGATGGAAGTCTTCAATCTCGATCAACACGTGCCCTTCTATCGGGTGCGCGCCAGCGTCGCCGACGGCGCGGAAGTGGAAGCGATCGAAGCCGGACATTTCGCGTTGGCCTTTGTCGATCGGGGCGATCACGCCGATCAACTGCCCGTGCTGGTCGATCCGGCGATCGTCTTCGGGCACAACACGGCCCTCAACACGCCCGATCGGTTTTGCGCGACCCCCTTGGACTCACTCTTCACCCAGCGGCAAATCACCACCGGGAAAACGCCGTGCGCGTTCTTCGGGACCCGGCTCGAACTACAACCCGGTGCGGCCATCACCTTGCACAGCGTCTACGGACATGTCAGCGGCCTGGCGCACTTGCCCCACGTATGTGAACGCGTACTGTCCGCCGCCCGATTGAACGAAATGCGCTGCACGGCCAACCGGCTGACCCAGCAGCTGACGGACGTCATCGACACACACACAGCCGATCCGGTGTTTGACGCTTACTGCCGCCAGACCTTTCTCGATAACGTCCTGCGCGGCGGCTGGCCGATCGTTTGGGACGATAACGTCTATCACCTCTACTCGCGCAAGCACGGCGATCTGGAGCGCGACTACAACGCCTTTGCGCTGGCGTCCGAGTTCTACTCGCAGGGCAACGGCGCCTATCGCGACGTCAACCAGAACCGCCGCAGTGATGTCTTCTTCGAGCCGCACATCGGCGACTTCAACGTCCGCTCGTTCATGAGTTTGATTCAGGCCGATGGTTACAATCCGCTGGTGATTCAAGGCAGCACGTTTACCCTCTCCGCCGACCAACGTGCCCATTTGTTGAGACCAGCGACTCGCAACCAGGCTATCCCCGCGCCCTCACCAAGCGCACAGCGGGATGCACTTGAGCGACTGCTGAGCCAGCCCTTCACTCCGGGCCAGCTGTTGAAATTCATTGTGGATCACCACGTTCCCTTATCCGTCTCGCCGGAGGAATTCCTCGATCAAGTGATGGGCCGCGCCGAGCAACAGCTTGAAGCGATGTTTGGCGAAGGCTACTGGATCGATCACTGGACGTACAACCTCGATCAGATCGAGAGTTATCTCGCCATCTATCCCGATCGACAGCCCGCCCTGCTCTTTGAATCGTCACTGCCTTTCTTCGACAGCGCCATGCGCGTTCAACCGCGCAGCCAGAAATATGTCCTGGCCGCTGGTCAGCCGCGCCAGTTCAACGCGGTGCTTGAAGATGAAGAAAAAGCAGCGCTCATTGCCTCACGCGACGTCGAACGCAACTGGCTGCGTGTCGATCACGGGCGCGGCGCGGTATATCGCACAACCCTGTTCAACAAGTTGGTGATGCTGGTGGTCGTCAAGTTCGCCACACTCGATCCCTACGGTATGGGCATTGAGATGGAGGCGGGCAAGCCGGGTTGGTATGATGCCTTGAACGGATTACCGGGCCTGTTCGGCTCATCGCTAGCTGAGAGTTACGAGTGACTACGGTTAATTCGGTTTCTCGGCCGGGTCGGCGCTCAACCTGATCGACCGTCCATCGAACTACCCGTCGAACTGCTGAAGTTGCTGCATGAAACCATCC
>JAUQXC010000763.1 GCA_030834825.1 Thermoflexales bacterium | reverse complement strand
GGAGGCGGGCCTGCGGCGAGCGCCGGCTGAGCTTCATTCGCCCTCGATTTCGCGCGCAGCGGCGGCAGCACACGTTTCAAGAACGGCAATTCGTAGGTGCCAAACAGTCCGGACGGACGCATGAGCATCATGATCAGCAAGAACAGGGGATAGATGACGTAGCGCCACGTTTCAAACCCTTCAGGCAGGGCCAGCCGTAGGATGCCTTCCAGCAAAATCTGGAAGGCAAATGCGCCAAAGATGGTGCCGGTCACGCTGCCCAAGCCGCCCAGCACAACGATGATCATCGGATCGAACGACCGCAGGAAGTTGAAGGTGTTGGGATGCAGGAAGCCGTTGATGTGAGCGTACAGTGCGCCGGCGATGCCGGCGAACAGGCTCCCCAACACGAAGGCTAACGTTTTTTGGCGCGCAATGTCGATGCCCATCGCCTTGGCTGCAATTTCGTCCTCGCGTACCGAGACCACCGCGCGGCCCGGGCTCGAGTGCAGCAAGTTGCGCGTGATGATGATGACCATCAGCAGAAAGAAAGCGACCCAGAACAAGCTCGTGACCTTGGGAATGCCCACCATGCCGCGGGCGCCCTTCATTTCAGCGAAGCCCAGCAGGGTATCGGAGTTATCGAGCAGTACCTTGACGATGATCGTGAAGCCTAACGTCGCGATGCCGAAATAGTCGGAACCAAGCGCCAACACGGGCAGACCAAACAGATAACTCACTTCAGCGGCGATCGCGCCCGCGAGCAGGACTGCGATCACGAAGACGATCTGCAGCGCGAACTCCGGCGGGAGCGCATTGAGGATCGAAGAGACAGGTTCGATCAACAGCTGGCCGAGCGCGACGGCCAACACGCCAGCCACGATCGCGGCCACCAGATAGAGGGCAAAGGCCGACAGTGTGTCCATGCCCTGGATGCGTGACAGCAAGCGCGTGACCGCGACGAAGGATGCGCCAACGAAGAGCACGACCAGCAGCAGGACGACGAGACCGGAGGCGCTGTGCAATTGTTGCCAGCGGTAGGTTACGTCGGCTGCGGCATAGGCGCCAATGGCATAGAACCCCCACTGACCCAACGAAAACTGTCCGTTGAAGCCGTAGATCAAATTCAAGCCCAGACTGACAATGGCCAGGACGCCGCCGGTTCGGATGATGTTGGTCCAGTAGTCGTTCAGTGAGCCGCTGCTCACCAACACCTGGAGCACAGCATAGATCAGCACGGCGCCGCCGATGAAGCCTAGGGTACTGCGTTGTAGTCGAAGATTCATGGTCGCCGTCCTGATTAAGCTTTTTCGCGTTCAGTTTCACCGAAGATACCGGTCGGACGTACCAACAGCACGAGGATGAGGATGGTGAAGGCGATCGCGTCCCGCATCGGCGTTGAGATGTAACCGGCGCTGAGCACTTCAGCCTGACCCATGATCAACGCCCCCACTAAGGCGCCTGGAATGCTGCCGATGCCGCCCAACACGGCGGCGACGAAGGCCTTGAGGCCGGGCAGAATACCCATGGCAAAGAAGACCTGCGTAAAGGCAATCGCATAGAGCACGCCGGCGGCGCCGGCCAGCGCTGCGCCGATGGCGAAGGTGATCGAAATAATGCCGTCGACATTGATGCCCATCAGGCGCGCTGTCGCTTTATCGTAGGCGACGGCCCGCATCGCCTTCCCGATTTTCGTGCGTTGCACAATGAACTGGAGTAGCAACAGCAAGAACAGCGAGGAAACCACGATGATGACCGCGATGTTGGAAAAGGTCACCGAGCCGGACGGCACCGTCTCACCGGGGACGAGCTGATGGATGCCGTTGTTAATGTACCACGTTACGACCGGGAAAGGACGCTCATTGGTGATGAAGTTGGGCGAGAAGACAAAGGGCAGCGCGCCGAAATACTCCAGGAAGAAAGAGACGCCGATGGCCGTAATCAGCGCCGAGATGCGCGGCGCATTGCGCAGCGGCTTGTAAGCAATGCGTTCGATCGTGACGGCCAGCAACGCGCACACGGCCATCGACAAGAGGATCACCGTGATGGAGCCGATGAGGAGAGCAATGTCGGGCGATAGGTCGGGCACTAGATTAGCCAGCCACAGATGCAGGCGATAGCGGCTGACGGCAAAAAAACTGACAAAGGCCCCCACCATGAACACGTCGCCATGTGCGAAATTAATCAGGCGCACAATGCCGTAGACCATGGTGTAGCCCAAGGCGATTAGTGCATAAACGAAGCCAAGCTGGATGCCATTGACGATCTGCTGCAAGAAGAGCGTGGGCGACTCAATCAGGCCTTGCACTAAGCGTAAGGCGGCCAGTGTGGCAATCACCAGCAATAAAGCCCGGCCGATGAGGCGCCGGCGGATGATGCGTTGACCCAGGGTAAGGGCTGGGGACAGCGAGCTTGATCGTTGCATGGGGTGCTCCGCTCATTGGGGAAGGGGCGGCACCAGCGTGCCGCCCCCGTGAGAGTCGATCGCGTTACGGGCTGACTGTAGCGACCCACGACTTCTTGCCGTCCTTCACTTGAATGATGACGGCGCTCTTGATCGGATTGTGATCGGCATCATAGGTGATGTTGCCGGACACGGCATCAAACTTGATGCCTTCCAGCGCTTTCGCCACCGCCAGCGGATCATCCACACCGGCGCTGTTGATCGCGGTAAGCATCAGGTTGGTTGCGTCGTAGGCCAGCGTGGCCAAGGCATCCGGCACAGCGCCGCTATATTTGGCGCCATAGTTCTTGACCCAGTCTTGAACTTCTGGACGGGTATCTTGCTCGGAGTAGTGGTTGGTGTAATAACCATTTTCAGCGGCCTTCACATCCAACTCGGCCGAGTCCCAACCATCGCCACCGACCATCGGAACGGTGATGCCTTTCTCCTTGGCTTGCGCGCCAACCAGGTTGACGATGGGGTAGTAGTCGGGCAGGTAAATCATGTCAGGCTTGGCCTCGGCTACCTTGGCCAAGATCGCTGAGAAGTCGGTATCTTGTGAAGTATAGGTTTCCTTGCCGACAACTTGACCACCCAGCTTGGTAAAGGATTCTTCGAAGGCCTCGGCCAAGCCACGCACGTAGTCATTGCCTTGATCGAACAGAACGAAGGCGGTCTTGGCCTTCAAGTTATCGACAGCGAACTTCGCGCCCACTGTGCCCTGGAACGGGTCGATGAAGCAGGCACGGAAGACGGTCGGCTTGGTGCTGCCATCAACCTTCTTGGTTACCTGGACGTTAGTTGAGGTCGGGCTGATCTGGAGGATGCCCTTCTCGGTAGCGATTTCCGAGATGGGGATCGATGCTTTGGAGCAGACTTCGCCGACGATGTAGTGCACCTTATCCTGATCGACAACCTTGTTCGCCGCGTTGACCGCAGGGTCGGCCTCGCACTGGCTATCCTCGACGACGGCCTCAATCTTCATGCCCAGCACGCCGCCTTTGGCGTTCCACTCTTCAATGGCCAGCAGTGCACCATCACGTGTGGAGATCCCAAAGGTCGGTTGTCCACCGCTCAGCGGAGCGAGGATGGCTATCTTCAGCGTGCCCCCAGTAGCTGGCGCCGGTTCCGTGGTCGGTTGTGTAGCAGGTGCTTGCGTAGCAGATGCTTGCGTGGCAGGTGCTTGCGTGGCAGGTGCAGCAGCGGGCTGGCAGGCGGTTAGCAACACTGCCATAACGAGCAACAGGCTCAACACAAAACGAGACTTCATCGTAACTCCTCCTAAATTTGTTTTTCCTCAAGGGTGCTGCCAGGCCTGCGCAAAACAGGTCCGGGGCCTCTTGACGATAACGTCTGCGGCTGTGCGGCTGGTCAGGCTCTGTTGGCACTTTTCGCTTAACCTCTCACCTCCTGTAGCGGGTCTTCAGCTGGACTCACTGGCTGATACCCCGGCGAGCGAGTCTGGACTGTTTCAGAAATGAAGGCGGCCATAACGCCGCCACACTTGATCAAAACATCAGCGTTAAGGTAAAATAGCGCGAACTCTCAAGTCGTGCAACGCGGCTTGCAACCAACCAACAAAACCACGGCCGGACTTCTTGAATTGGGAGGCAACCCATGAACTCGTTAAGGCGCAATGTCCCCATCTTGTTCTTGCAGCCACTTCCGCTGCTGCTCTTTCCGCCCACGTTCCTGGCGAATGCACTTCCCGCTATCGCCATCGTGATCGCGGTGATGTGGGGGCTGAGTTGGTTGGTATGGCGTAAACAACCCCGGGCTCTCACCATGAGCATTTTTATACAAGGGCTGAATGTGATTATCCGGGTTATGATGCTCTTGTCTACTGCCGTGGCCCGCGGCTCCAACGGCAACGTTGATGTGGTCTATGTTGTGACCAGTGTGCTGGCGATTGCCTTGTCTTGGCTGTTTCTGTATCGATTGGATAATCAAGACTTGCGCGCCGCCATGGCGGCGTAACTGACTTGGTTCGATACGGCTGCTTTTCAGGTATCAGAAACCCACTAACCATTTGCCATACTGGCGGTTCACGAATTCCTTAAACCATCTTCCTGGGCCCAGAAAGATAGAACAGCTTGACCTCTGACAGGGGAGACTGGATGGTTCAGAGGCCTTGGGTAACGAGGTACATGCATAAAAATGTACCTCGCCGGAGCGAGGTGGATCAATTGCAAAGAATTCTATTACGTCTCAAACGGTTTGTCAAGAAAACAAAAAAACTCCCACAGCTTTTCAAGCCTGTGGGAGTTTTGATTGGTACACTACACTTGGCGATACTCGCCTTCGACCACGTCGGGGCCGCCCGGTTGCGGCTCATTCGATCCCGGACCGGCATAGGTACCGCCGCCATCGTGTTGATACAGGCTTTGCCCGATCGCCAGGGTCGCCTGTTGGAGGTCGCTGATCAATGAGCGAATCTGCTGCACGTTTTCACCCGTCAGCGCCGATTTCAGCTCGGCGATCTTCGTTTCAACCCGGATCCGATCGGCCTGGACCACTTTATCGCCCAGATCGCGCAGACTTTTCTCTGCCTGATAGACGACCGTATCCGCTTCGTTGCGCGCCTGAATCACTTCACGTCGGCGATTGTCCTGCGAAGCATTACGCTGCGCGTCGCTCACCATCTGATCGATGTCCTGCTTCGACAGGTTGGTCGAGGCCGTGATGGTGATCTGCTGTTCCTGGCCGGTGGCCTTGTCTTTCGCCAGCACGTGCAGGATGCCGTTCGCGTCGATGTCAAAGGTCACTTCGATTTGAGGCAGGCCGCGCGGCGCCGGTGCAATTCCTTCGAGCCGGAAGCGCCCCAGCGTCATGTTATCTGCCGCCAGCGGACGTTCGCCTTGCAAGACGTGAATGTCTACCGCGGTTTGATTGTCGTCCGCCGTGCTAAAGACTTCACTCTTCTTGTAAGGGATCGTGGTGTTGCGTGGAATCAGCGTGGTCATCACGCTGCCCAACGTTTCCAGGCCCAGCGAGAGCGGCGTCACATCCAACAGCAGCACATCCTTCACTTCACCGCCCAGCACGCCGGCCTGAATCGCCGCGCCAACGGCCACCACTTCATCGGGATTGACGCTCTTGTTCGGCTCTTTGCCGCCGGCCAGTTCGCGCACCAGCTGTTGGACCATCGGCATGCGCGTTGCGCCACCGACCAACACCACCTCGTCGATGTCACGCGGCGACAATTTGGAGTCGCGCAGGGCTTGTTCAAATGGACCACGCAAGCGCTGCACCAGCGGTGCACTCAACTGCTCGAACTTCGTCCGTGTGATCTTCACTTGCAAGTGCTTGGGGCCGTTGGCATCCGCCGTGATGAAGGGCAGATTGACCTCGGTTTCCAGCATGCTCGATAGCTCGATCTTGGCTTTCTCGGCTGCTTCGCGCAGTCGCTGCAAGGCCTGTCGATCGGAGCGCAGATCGATGCCGTTTTCTTTCTGGAACTCGTCTGCGATATGGTTAGCCAGCACCGTATCCCAGTCATCTCCACCGAGATGTGTGTCGCCACTGGTCGCCTTGACCTCGACCACACCCCCACCCACTTCCAAGAGTGAAATGTCGAACGTACCGCCGCCCAGATCGAAGACCAGAATCGTCTCGTCGGTCTTCTTATCCAGACCGTAGGCCAACGCCGAAGCTGTTGGCTCGTTGATGATCCGCAGGACTTCAAGTCCGGCGATCTTACCGGCGTCCTTGGTGGCTTGTCGCTGCGAGTCGTTGAAGTAAGCCGGGACGGTAATGACCGCTTGCGTGACAGGCTCGCCCAGATACGCCTCGGCGTCCTTTCTCAACTTCTGCAGGATCATGGCCGAGATTTCCTGGGGTGTATAGGTCTGCCCGTTCTGTGCGATCTTCACGCGTGCATCCCCATTGGGACCTTGCACGACTTGATAGGGCGCTTTCTCGTTTTGCACCTCAGGATACGAACGCCCCATGAAGCGCTTGATCGAGAAAACCGTGTTTTCAGGATTCACCGCGGCCTGCCGCTTGGCGGTTTGGCCCACCAGCCGCTCGCCATTCTTGGCAAACGCCACCACCGATGGCACCAGACGACCGCCTTCAGCCGTGGTAATGACCACTGGCTCGCCCGCTTCCAAGACGGCGACTACCGAGTTCGTCGTTCCCAGGTCGATACCCAATATCTTACCCATTGTTCTTCCTCCTCTAAATCAGCTCATCTCACAATAAAACAGGCACAACCTCCGTTCGTTGGGGTTGCGCCTATAGTATAGACAAGGCATATTAGACTGTTGTTAGACGCCTGCTAGATTCCTATTGGAGTTTGGGGTAAGCAGAACAACTGGCCGGTGCGGGAGACTCAGGCCGGCATCGCGAGTGAACGTCTGGGAGTTCTGCGAGGAAATACGCGGTGTCGGAAATCTAAGTCAGCTTCTTGTAGTCGAGAAACCGGTATCCCACGCCGCGCTCGGTGAGGATGTAGCGAGGTTTGGCCGGCTCAGGTTCGATCTTCTGGCGCAGATAGGTCACATACAGTCGCAGGTAATGATCTTCGTCACGATACTCATAGCCCCAGACCTTGGACAGCAGCTGCTCGTGGGTCATGATGCGTCCGGCGTTGTTGACCAAGTGGTAGAGCAGCCGATATTCAGTCGGGCGCAGTTTCACCTCTTGACCTCCCGCTAATACCAATCGCTGATCAAAATCGATCTGCAAATAATCGTCAATGGTGAGGACATTCTTCTCGACCGGTGCCGGCATCTCGGCGCGGCGCAGCACGGCCTTTGTCCGGCTCGACAATTCCTTGGGGCTGAATGGCTTGGTCACATAGTCATCAGCGCCCAACTCCAGGCCCCGCACCTTGTCTTCTTCGTCGGCCTTGACGGTCAACATGATTACCGGTACGGCCGAGACCTCGCGCAGCAGGCGCAATGTCTCGAAGCCGTCCAGGTTGGGCATCATCACGTCGAGGATCACCAGATCGGGGAGGGCGTCGCGCACCTGGTTCAGCGCTTCGAAACCGTTGCTGGCTTGAATGACCTCGTAACCCTCCAGCTCCAGATTCATCTGGATGAACCGGATCATACGCGGTTCGTCGTCCACGACCAAAATGCGATGACGCGGTTCGCGAGGTTCTTGAACAGGCATAGGCGTAAAAAAGCGGGCGCGGTCGTCAGACCAATTCCGTCAGGTCGCTGGCTCAGTCGCGGGCGAAGCCGACAATCTCTTCTTCCTCTTCGGCCCCCAACACTTCAATGAAATTGATGCGCGTCCAGGGGAAGATGAAGTGTGTGGCTTCTGCATCCACGTTGGTCAAGTCTTTACCATCGCGTTGGCGCAGATTGGTGACGGTGATGGTATTGTCGTTCGGGCTGGGTAGCTGTTCGGTTTCGGCCATGATCGCCGGTTCACCGACAATATGCAAGAGCAACGTATACGGCATAGTTCCACCTTGTAACCACAAGCTTAAGCGAACTTAGTGCACCGCGACTTGAATCCGTACCCGGCCCAATTGCAGCTCATCGCCGTCATGCAAGGGATGAGGCAGATAGGGCGTCAGGCGCTGGCCGTTCAAGAACGTGCCATTGGCGCTGCCCAGGTCCTCAATAAAGTACTGGGCCTTCTGCTTGTGAATGCGCGCATGCCGGCGTGAGACCCCACCTTCCAGGCCGCCTTCCGGCGTGAGGTCGATGTTGGGGAAGACACCGCGTGTCGCATCCAGTCGTCCGATCACCGCTTCGCCTTCAGCGGGCAGGGTCAGCTGGCGCCCACTAGGTGGAACGATGACCAGCATCGTTTCATGCTGCGCTTCACTTGTGCCGGCTTTTTCCCCGCTTTCCCACGGATCAGCGCGCGTGGTAGGCAGATCTGACTCCGGCAATGGCTCGGTGCGCAACGGGCCACCGGTCAACAAGTAGACGCCGCATTCACTGCAGAACAACGTACCAGGTCGATGCAGATGTCCGCAAGAAGGGCACTCAATCATACTCATTCGTCCTTGCTTATCTTTCTTTGGGCGACGCCAGGATTAAGCTGCGCGTGCCATATTTGATGGCTTTTCGGCCGGCCGGTGACAGATTCCCACTGCGCGCTAAACGACCCGCTTCCAGTAAAGCCGCGCGGGCCAATTGGTGTTCTCCCATATCGAGTAGGCGGGTGGCCATGGTTTCCAGCCGATGGGTGGCTCCCGCCACATCACCCTTTTCCAACGCCTTGAGTGCGCCTTCTTGCATCTGGAAAATCGTCACTTTGGCCAAGGCGCTGAGAATATGTGACGGCGCGGGGGTGTTGGGATTAATGTTCGGATCGAACGTGAAGGTCACATCCTGGCGCAACATGGCGTCATACAGCTGGCGTGATGGAATGTTGCCGACGAGTTCCATTTGGGCCAGACGATGGAGGCCGGCTTCATGTGGCCCCACCACCAATTCGATGATGCCGCTGACCGCCGAGTCGGATTGCAGCGAGCCGAGCGACAAAGTCTCAGTTTCCAGCGGGATGCGCTCGATATACGGCGACAACTTGAAGGCGCTCTTCAAACGTGTTCCGTTGACTGGCCGGAGGTTCAGCCGGACGTTATCGGCATACACGGAACTCAGCCCCTGCAGTCGCTCGCGCAGAAAATGCTGAATCTCGCCCGTCGAAGCGATGTATTGTGACACGCCACCACAGCGCGACGCAATCGCGTCCAGCAGGGCATCATTCCAATCTTCGCCAATGCCCATGGCACTGATGCCGATGCGGTGCCGTGCGGCCTCTTCGGCCGCGCTGAGACAACGCTCTTCGTCGCCATAGGTCTGTCCATCGGTCAGCAGGATCAAATGATTGACGGCATACTGCGTGCGGCGCTTTTCAATTTCGGCCAGCCCGGCCAGCAGTCCCTGCAAAATCTCGGTGCCGCCCGAAGCCTGAATGGCGCTGACCTTCGCCTTGGTCTTAATGGGATCAGTCAGCGGCTGGCTGGGCCAGACCACTTCCGCCTTATCGCTAAAGGTCACGATGCTGAGCGTATCATCGTCCGACAGGGAGTCAATCATGCGTTGCGCGGAGGCTTTGGTTTGCTCCAGGCGTGAACCCTGCATCGATGTGCTGCGATCCAGCACTAGACAAATATTGAGTGTCTGCCGTCCGCGAACTTCCTCGGACTGTCCGGCTGATATATCGAAGAGCAGATAGACCACCTGCTCGTCCATGCTGACGGCCAGGGCCGTCCGGCTGGGCTGCATCTTCCACTGAAAGATCGACTTGGGTGACAGACCTGCTTCCACCCGCTGTCGATCGTAGGCCGATCGCTTGATGGGATCGCTGAGAACTTCGTACGCCTCTTGTACCTGGCGGAACAGCACGGCGGTGCCCTGGGTGTCCTGCATATCCGGGTGCACCTGGCGCGCCAGCTGGCGATAGGCGTGCTTAATCTCGTCGCCGGTCGCGTCGGCCGAGATATTCAACATTGCGTAGAGATCGATTTCCGGGTTAAGAGCCACAGTCTCTATTTGCCCACTCGTTCGATGACGACGGCCGTGATGTTGTCGCGACCTCCCGCCTCATTCGCCGCAGCAATCAATTCCTGGCACGCGTCCTGCGGCGAACGGGCCGAGGCGAGCACTGCTTGAATGATGCTGTCAGCCAGCATGCCCCATAAGCCGTCTGAACACAACAACAGCCGACTACCGGGCGGTAAATCCAGCAGATGGATATCGATCTCCAGCTGATCGCCCTGACCAACCGCCCGATATAAAACATTGCGCTGGGGGTGCACCGCGGCCGCTTCGACGGAAATTTGACCCAGCTCCACCAACTTATCCACGTAGGAGTGATCGCGCGTAATCTGCTTCAGTTCTTGATTATAGTACAGATAAGCGCGGCTGTCACCGACATGGGCCAGGTAAGCGCGCGCATTGAGCACCAGCGCGCAGGTCAAAGTCGTTCCACTGCCGGGAACCTGTTCGTGAACTGCTTGATTGGCCGCTTCGACCGCCTGTTGCAGCGCTTCAGTGAGCGGTAGTTGATCAGCCTGATGCGTGGCCTGCCGCAAGTAAGGAATGTAGACTTCTTGCATGAGACTGCCCGCTACAATCCGTGCGGCCAGCGCACTGGCCACTTCGCCGGCTTGATGGCCGCCCATGCCGTCGGCAACCACAAACAGGCCCACGGTCTCTGCTGCCTGATCACCTTCAAAGACCGATTCCACTATCAGTGAAGCATCTTCATTGTGCGGGCGCACCAGACCGACATCACTCACGTGTCCAACTTGCAATTGGCGTACGCGGGACTGGCTGGCAGACTGAGAAATTTCGGCAGCAGGCATATCGGCGCTTTCCTTTGATTGACCGAGTAGACGACGTAACAAACTCATTGGCGTAGCCGGGCACTAGATTGGTAGGGCATACACTAACCGATCGTTGGACCCAATAAACACGACATCATCTTCGATGATCGGTGACGAGATCACCGGCCCGTTGGTATGCAGGCGCCAACGCAGCGTCCCAGTTTTCACATCAATACTATACACCATGCCATCGACGGAACCGACATACAGACTGCCATTCGCCACTGCCGGCGACGAATTCACTTGTCCGTCGGTGGCATACTTCCAAATCTGGCGGCCGGTTTTGGCTTCCAGGGCGTAGATGTTCGTATCGGCCGATCCGATGTAGATGGCTCCGTCCGCCTCGCAGGGCGAGGAGATAACGGCTTTCCCGGTGCGAAAGCGCCACACGACCCAGCCGCTCTGGGCGTCCAGACCGTAAACAGTGCCGTCCTGTGATCCGACGACGACGATCTGCAATTCCTGGCAGAAGACCGGCGATGAAGTCACGGCGCGCTTGGTCGAATAGCGCCATTTGATCGTGCCCCGAATGTCCAAGCAGTAGATCGAACCGGCCTCATCCCCAAAGTACAACAGGTCGTCGCCAATCGCGACTGAAGAGCGCACCGGCCCGTCCGCTTCCACTTTCCAGGAGACGCGGCCGCTCTGCAAGTTGACGGCATACAGACGTCGATCATCTGAGCCGAAAAAAATATGTCCATACTGAGCGCGGGGCGATGACCGCACCCGGCCTTGGGTCGGGCAGGTCCAGGTGATGCGCCCCGTCTGGGCATTCACACAGGAGACGATGCGATCGTCCGAGCCGATGATCACGCGATCCTCGCTCACACAGGGTGAACCGGCAATACCGCCGTCCGTGGCATATTTCCACAGAAACTTTCCGGTGGTGGAATTGAGTGCATACAAATTGTGATCATACGAGCAGACATACACCACGCCATCGCCCAGGGCCGGCGCAGAACGAATCTCGTCTTCACAGGCAAAGGTCCATAATGGCTGTACTTCACCACTGTCGATGTGAGCGGTGGCGCGTGCCCCATAATGTGAGACTGAGGCGGGCCGCAGGGTAGTCAAAGCCCGCTTCATTTCTTCGGCCGACGGCCACCGCCGATCGGGTTCATACTCCAGCGCGCGCATGATGGCCTGGGCATATTCGCTGGTGACGGCCGGGTTGGCGCCTTGAATGGGCCGCTCGTGAAATGAAAAAGGCGGTTCCACACGTGGATCCTGCCGGGTCAGGACGTGATGTAACGTGGCTCCCAGCGCGTAAATATCGGTGCGTTGATCGGCGATGCCGCGATACTGTTCGGGCGGGCTGTAACCCTCCGTGCCGATCATCGTTCCTTTCTGGCCGGGTTGAAAGTTCTTGGCAATGCCAAAGTCAATCAGGCGTAGGCGGCCATGCTTGTCCAGCATGATGTTGGACGGTTTCATGTCGCGAAAGATGATGGCCGGGTTGTGATCATGCAGGAATTGCAACACGTCACACAATTGAATCGCCCATTCCAAGACCTGCTCTTGTGGCAGGAAGCCCGTCATCTCGCTGAGCACCGCTTCCAGATCACGTCCCTCGATGAACTCCATCACCAAGTACGAGCGAGCCTCCTCGCTGAAGTAGTCGTACACTTTGGGAATGGCGGGGTGGCTCAGTGTGGCCAGAATGTTAGCCTCGCGTTCAAAGTTCTGAATCGCGATCTGCCGCATCTGCGGATCCAGCGAATGGCTCTTCATTTCCTTCACGGCGCACAGCTTCATCACGCCGGGGAAGCGCCGATCGCGAGCCTGATACACGGCACTCATCCCACCCAACCCCAAAATCCCCATGATCTCATAACGGTCCTGCAGGACGCGGCCTGGCGCTAGCGCACCATCCACGCCTCCAGGAGATGTGGGTTTGGTTGGTTGGATTTGACGGGTATCGAGGCTCATAGGACTCGTTGGGTGGAATTCAGTGGCCAGTTAAACGCTTGATATAACTTTGTTTGGGATTATATCGTAAATCACACTCTGACGCAAAGGTCCTTTAGGACTAGGTCAGTGTTATAATCGGTGTCACCGACCCTGACGTGCAACTGGCGTAGCAGGGCTTTCTGATCTGAGGTCACCCGTGTCGGAACCCACCCCCAACCCCGACGGACAAGCTTATCCACATCTGGTCCGCAATTTTGCGCTGGGCGTCTTCAACGGCGGATTCTTCATTTTCGCCGAAGCGCTGATGTCGATCGATACCGTGTTGACCTGGTTCGTGCAGCAGTTGGGTGGATCAAACTTCCTGATCGGACTGGTGGGGCCGATGCGGGACGCAGGTTGGTTTTTGCCGCAGCTGTTTATTTCCCATCGCTTGCAGCGCAAGCCATTGAAAATACCGCTTTATCGGCGGGCCGCGGCTGTGCGTTCGGTGGCGTGGTTTGTGTGGACGGCCGCGACCTTTGTATTGGCAGCCAACCACCCTCCGCTGTTGCTGGTGTTCTTCACGGCTTATGCGGCTAACTCGCTGGCCTCTGGATTTGCCGGGTTGCCGTTCATGGAGGTCGTCGCCAAGACCATCCCACCACGGCGGCGGGGCGTTTATTTTGGCGCGCGCCTGTTTGCCGGCAGTCTTCTGGGTCTGCTAGCCAGCGTGCTAGTGGCGGTGGTGTTGTCCGAGCAGAATCCCTTGCCATTCCCGCAGAATGTGGGTGTGCTCTTTATCATTTCCTGGGTGGCCGCCGTCATTGGACTGACGGCCTTTGGGCTGGTGAAAGAGCCGCCTAGTGCGGTGCTGGATGATGGGGCCACGTTTACAGCGCATATGCAGCGCGCCGCGCGCTTGCCGAAGCACAACCGTAACTTGCGCTATCTTTTAATTGCCCGCGTCGTGATCCTGCTCTCCTACGTGGCCGCGCCTTTCTACAGCATTTATTCCATCAATGTACTGAATGCGCCGATCTCCATCATTGGCGTCTATGTCGGCGTGCGCACGCTGGTTTCCTTGATCGCGAATCCTGTCTGGTCGTTGTTAAGTGACCGGCGTGGCAACAAGCTGGTCATGCAGCTAGCCACGGCGGTGGGTGTGCTCATGATCGCCTGGACGGTCTTCGCGCCGAGCGCAGCGCAGCAGCTCAATGCCTCGGGACCGCTGCTGGCCTATCTGTTTGTCCCCGTCTTCGCTTTGATGGGGATCTACGAGACCGGCATTGGCATTGGCGGCATCAACCTGACGCTGGAAGTGGCCCCGGCGAACGATCGCGCGATTTACATCGGTTTGACCAATACGGTGCTAGGCGTCGCCTACATCAGCACGGCAGTCAGCGGCATCATCGTCGATCTGGTCGGTTACCAGGGTGTGTTTGGCTTGGGCTTGATCTTGTTGCTGGTGGCCTCGTGGGCGCTGGGGCGCATGCGCGATCCGCGTGAGTTGGAAGCAGAAAGGAAAGCGGATGCTGGCTGAAAAACCGTTAGCCTTGATTCGCGGCGGGGGCGATTTGGGAACCGGCGTGGCACTGCGCCTGCACCGGGCTGGGTGGCGCGTGTTGATCACGGAACTGGGGCAACCCCTGGTCATTCGCCGCCGGGTGGCGTTTGCTTCCGCGATCTACGACGGCACGATCGAGGTGGAAGGGACGATCGGACAACGGATTCATTCCGATCCTCTCGAACCTGAAGCCCAGGCCTGTTGGGCAGCTGATCAAATTCCAGTGGTCGTTGATCCCGATCAAACGGCGGCGGCCGGGCTGCGCCCGATCGCGTTGATCGATGCGATCATGGCCAAGCACAACACGGGCACGCCAATCGGTGCGGCTCCCGTGGTGGTCGCCCTGGGACCCGGCTTCACGGCAGGCCTTGATTGTCACGCAGTGATCGAAACACAGCGCGGACACAACCTGGGGCGGGTCTATTATCAGGGCGCCGCCGAGCCAAACTCGGGCACGCCGGGTGCTGTCGGCGGCCAGGATGCCCGGCGTGTCCTGCGTGCGCCTGTGGCCGGCATCTTCTATGCCCACCGCAAAATTGGCGACAGCCTCCGGGCCGGCGAGGTGATCGGACGTGTGATCATGGTCGATGTCTCGCTCACCGACTCGGCGGCTGGGCGGCTGGCCGCGATCGATCGCGATGCCTCACAGCCGCTGGGCAGTGTGGTCAAAACAAAAATCGACGGCGTCTTGCGCGGCGTCTTGCATGACGGTCTCCTCGTTCAAGCGAATACCAAAATTGCCGATGTCGATCCACGCGGCGAAGCGAGTTATTGCTTCTCGGTCTCGGATAAGTCGTGGGCGGTGGGCGGCGGGGCGTTGGAGGCGGTGCTGTATTTGCAGCAGAAACTGTAGGGGCGCGGCCGCTAAGCGCTCCGAGCGAAGCGAGTGAGTTCGCCTTCGCCCGGGCTGGCGCAGGACCAGCCCCTACGTGCGTCGATACCGCGCGATGCGAATCGCTTCGCTAACGAGAATTTCTTTATCTTGTACGGGCAACTTCAATAATTCCTCGATGCGCATGGCGGTGACATCGTCGATGCTGGCGTCTTTCCATTCCTCAGCCAGATAAATCCGCAGGTCGGCCATCGAATCGGCATGCCAGATGAAGTCGAACGTGCCCGTGCGTTCCAGCTTGAATCGCCCGGTGTCCACGCTGCGCTGTAACGCCTCGTCGGCCCACTCGTATTCCACGTAATCATCGCTTTCGTGGATCCAGCCTGCGGGGATGAGCTGTTCGCGCAACCGCACGGCCAGCGCCGCCGGTTCATTCGTCGGATGGATGTCGAGCAGGATGCCGTCAGGTTTCAAGAGCGTATGGATTTTCTCAAGGGCATGGACCATGCCCGCGCGTTCCATTCATCACAGCGACCAGGAGAGCAGGGCCAGGTCAAACTTTTCGGGGGGAAAGTCCAAGTCTTCAAGGCGCGCCACGCAAAACTCGATCTGGTGGCGTAAGCCGGCGGGGCAATCTTCAAGCGCAAGCGCAATATCGTCGGCAACCGGATCGATCGCGACGACACATGCCGCGCGATCGGCGTAGCGCCACGTCAAACGCCCATCGCCGCAACCGATCTCCAGCACGTGCTTGCCCGTGAAGTCAGCATAGTCGTGCAGTGCTCTGGTTTCTGTATCTTCCGGATCGAGCAGTACAGGCATCAGCAATCAGTTGTCGGTTGTCAGAGTAGTCAGTTATCAGTAGTCAGTGCTCAGCGGTTGTCCGTGGTCCATCATCTGTTTCGTCAATCTTCATTTTCATCGGCTTGCCCGTGCCGCTGTTGCGCAGCATCACAATCTCCGCCATGATGCTCACCGCGATCTCTTCCGGCGTCTCGGCGTTCAACTCCAGTCCGATGGGCGCATGTACCCGCGCGAGCTTCTCTTCGGCCACACCCTTCTCGCGCAGTTCCTTCAGCGCCTGCGTCCAGCGTCGCTTCGATCCAATCACGCCAATGTAGGCCACATCGTAATCCAGCAACGTCGGCAGGATGCCCACGTCGATGTTATAGCCGCGCGTCACGGCCACGATGTAACTCTGCGCATTGAGGTTGGCCTGTAGAAGTAGATCAATCACCGGGCCAGGCAGATAACTGTCGGCGTTGGGAATCCACTCGGATGTCACGAACTCTTCTCGATCATCCATCACGACGACGCGGAAGCCCAGCCACTTTGCCAGATACGCCGTCGCTTTGCCCACGTGCCCCGCGCCGATGATAACCACTGAAGGGGGTGGATTGATGGGCTCGATGAAGATTTCC